>JBAVYC010000950.1:0-3309 GCA_049698595.1 Desulfobacterales bacterium
CTTATATCCAGATGATCCTGTGAATCCTGTCTGATATGTTTTGCTTTAATAGAATCCATTCCTTAAATATTACGTTAGTGTATTTATGAATCTATGTACTAAGCTATCCGTCGCAATCCCCTGACAACTTGCCAGAACAACGGCACGCGGCTTTGAAACACGCGCACCCGATCCCCACCCGCGGAGATATATTCAATCACCGGAACCGATGCTGCCGATTTTTCCAAAGTAATAGTGTCCGGATTTGTCGGAAGTTCATAGAACCGCGCACCATTCAGGGACATAAAGGCCTCCAGATTGTCGAGGGCCCCCTCCGTTTCGAATACCTGAACGATATCGGGGAGGGCCGTCGGCATATTGAAGATACCGGCTGCCCCGCCGGCCTTTTCTTTATCGACCTGTCGGTGGGGTGCAGAATCGGAGCCGAAGAAAAAACGTGGATCGCCTGAGGTCGCGGCCTTGCGGATAGACAGACGATCGACTTCGCGTTTCGCCACAGGTAAGCAATACATGTGCGGATTGAGACCGCCTGTAAAAATATTATTGCGGTTGATCAGTAGGTGATGGGGGGTAATGGTGGCTCCCAATCCACTTTCGGCCGAAAGGACATAGTCAACACCCGTTTTGCTGGAGACATGCTCCAGGACGATTTTCAATTCCGGAAAGTCATTGCGCAGGGGATCCAATTCACGGTCGATGAACACGGATTCACGATCGAAAATGTCCACGCCGGGATCGCTGATCTCGCCATGGATGGATAGCGGTATGTCGAGTTTTTGCATGATCTCGAGAACTCGATATACTTTTTTGAGGTTCGTGACCCCATGTTCCGAGTGGGTCGTTGCCCCTACCGGATATAGCTTTACGGCAGCTAAAAGGCCCTCTTTTTTGGCAGTCTGAATTTCTTCCTGCGGCGTGTCATCGGTTAGGTACAGCGTCATCAACGGTTGAAAACCGTGGCTGGACGGTAGGCAATCCAATATTCTTTGGCGGTAGGCCTCGACATCTTTAACTGTTTTCACCGGTGGTTTAAGATTGGGCATAATGATCGCACGCCCGTACAGTTCAGCCGTATACGGCAGCACGGCTCGCATCATATCCCCATCCCGCAGGTGAAGATGCCAATCATCCGGACGTGTTATAGTCAATTCCTTCATTGGTTCTATCTCGCTTTCAATTAATCCGCCCTGAAAAACAGAAGATTCAGGAGCGTCTAGTGGGTACCCATTTATTGAGATTAAATCATGTCTGCATATGATTTATCTGGTTGGGCCCCCGACGTCAATTACAAATTACCACTGACGACAATTATATGGTATAAGGTTGAGGACGAAGGGTGTCTGCATGCGATTTAATCTGATTCCTTATACCCTTAGATTGGAATAAAATTTAGAGGAATTATTTCGGGTAATTTGCACCATCCCAGGTTTAGAGTACCTGTTCTTAATCGGGGACCCGGTGTCGCGTGATGCTGCCATTACAGACCAAACGCCCACAGCCTGCCGGTCTATAATCAATGATTGCCGCAAGAAATGGAGACGAACATGAACGACATTGTAGAACGATGGAACATAACTCCTGATCTGAGCATTTCGCGGGTCCTGACCGGCCTCTGGCAGATCGCCGACATGGAACGTGACGGCCGCGAACTGGATCCGGTTGCAACTGCAAGGACTATGGAGCCCTATGTCCAGGCTGGTTTCACCACCTTTGACATGGCCGACCACTACGGATCGGCCGAAGTCATTGCGGGCCTCTTCGCCCGGGAGCACGGACATGACTGCGTGCAGCTCTTCACCAAGTGGGTGCCGAGGCCGGGACCTGCCGACCGTGACGATGTGCGCAAGGCCGTTCAAACGGCGCTTGAGCGCCTGCGCAGTGACCGCCTCGACCTGCTGCAGTTTCACGCCTGGAACTATGCCGATCCGAGCTACCTGGATACGCTGACTTACCTTCAGGAGCTCAAGGCCGAGGGGCTCATCGAGCAGCTGGGCCTGACCAACGTCGACACGGCCCATTTGAGAATGATCTTGCACAGTGGTATCGACGTCGTTTCCAATCAGGTATGCTTCTCATTGCTCGATCAACGTGCCCGGGCAAACGGGATGCTCGAGTTGTGTGCAGAACACGGTGTCACGGTGCTGGCCTTCGGTACCATTGCGGGGGGATTTCTCTCCCAGCGCTGGTTGGCCCGGCCGGAGCCTGACTGGGACGCGCTCGAAACCTGGTCCCAGATGAAGTACGGTCGCTTTATCCGGGAGGCGGGCGGTTGGAAAGCGTTGCAGGACCTGCTGGGGATCTTGCATCAGGTGGCAAAGCGGCACAATGTGTCGATGGCCAATGTCGCCTGTCGCTATATCCTCGATCAGCCGGCCGTGGGCGGCATCATCGTCGGGGCGCGCCTCGGCCTCAGCGAGCATCTTGAAGATAATTTGCAGTTGTTCCGTTTTGCGCTTACCGAAGTCGATCATGTCGAGATTGACTCGGCCGTCTCACAACTGCGCCGGATTCCGGGCGATTGCGGCGACGAGTACCGGCGCCCACCCTACCTGACCGCCGCAGGCGATCTCAGCGACCATCTCGAATCGCTGCCTGCGCCTTTTGAGGTCCGTGTCGGGGAAGACGGTCGCACCCGGGTGCTGAGCGGCACGATCTGGGAAGATCTGGCCGGATACAGCCGGGCCGTGCGGCGAGGCGACCGCATTCTGATTTCGGGGACTACCGCGACCCACGGCGACCGGGTCATCGGTGGTGACGATCCGGCCGCTCAGACAGATTTTGTGATCGACAAGATCGAGGGTGCGCTGCAGAGCCTCGGGGCTCGCCTCGAAGATGTCGTGCGCACACGTATCTACATCAAAAACATGGATTATTGGGAAGCGGTTGCGCGGGTCCACGGCCGGCGCTTCCGGGGCATCCGGCCGGCCAATACGCTGGTCAGTGCCGATATCATCGGATCGAAATACCTGGTGGAGATAGAAGCAGAGGCGCTTGTCGGTTAAGGCTAGATTATTTTTACGCTGGTCGACGGTAGACGGAAAAAAATGATTAAAAAGGATGAAACTATGAAAGTACTTCGAAATATTGGTACTGTGGCGTTCGTTCTCGGGCTTTTTACAGCAGTATTTGTTGGCATCCCGTGGCATGTAGTGGTTGCTGATGATCCGATCATTCCCTGGTGGCTGAAAATAGCGGTTTTCAGCCTTTTAGGGGGCATCCTTTTGGTATTGGCAACATTAGCCATCGAACAGCGAACGCACAAGGAATCAGTTGAAGAACTCTTGGCTACCGAATCTGATCGAACGGTTC
>JBAVYC010000951.1:0-2291 GCA_049698595.1 Desulfobacterales bacterium
TGTCACCCATATCACAAGCAGGGCAATGATCATCGCCAGCATGCGCTTATCGAGCTCGACTTGTCGAAGGAGTCGCGCTAGCGTAATTTTTGTTACTGCTGCCTGTTGCGCCGGGTTGGACATTTAGACCCTTAAAAAATTATTTTTGTGCTTTTTTGCGGCCATATCAAAATTGGATATTTACGAATGAGGGCATTCCAGAATCTACCTGGAACGCCCCCCAAAATCAATTTCTATTTACATGCGTTCGGCGTCTTGGCACCAACAACCCCCTGGCAGACCACCTGCTTTTTAACCCAGCCGGCGTCGATCACAATGTTCAGATTATCCCAGGTAATGGGCACCGGCTTTAGTAGAATAGCATCCATCTCAACACCTTTGGGACCGCCGGCCCACTTGATAGCGTTGTCGATCTTTTTGCCATTGGCCAGGGCCACAGCGATATCGGCAGCGGCTTTGCCCAATTCGCGAGCGTCCTTCCAAACAGACACGGTCTGGATGCCTCTGGCAACGCGGTTCAGCGCGGCGTGGTCGCCGTCCTGGCCGGATACCGGCGTGATACCTTCCATGCCTTGAGCCGTAAGCGCCGCCACAACTCCTCCGGCGGTACCGTCGTTGGAAGCCACAACCGCATCAACCTTGTTGTTGTTGGCAGTCAAAATCTGCTCCATATTTTTTTGAGCGGTCTCGGGCTTCCACCCCTCGGTGTATTGTTCACCCACGTTTTTGATTTTGCCGGCATCCATGGCTTCTTTCAACACCTCCAGCTGCCCCTCGTGCAAAAAATCAGCATTTGGATCGGTGGAAGAGCCTTTGATAAAAACGTAGTTACCCTCGGGCTTCACTTTGAAAACCTCGCGAGCCTGCATCCGGCCGACTTCTTTATTGTCGAACGTCAGATAAAAAGCATATGGATCTTCGATCAAACGATCATAACCAACCACAGGTATGCCTTCGGCCTTGGCCTTTGCAATGGCCGGAGAGATGGCATCGGCGTCGTAGGCCAAGATGATCAGAGCATCGCAGCCCCGGGCGATCAAGTTTTCAACGTCCGAAATCTGCTTGCTGGGATCAGCCTGGGCATCGGCGCTGATATATTTGGCGCCCAGTTTCTCCAATTGTCCCTTCATAGCGGCCTCATCCGTTTTCCAACGTTCTTCCTGAAAGTTTGACCAACTCACGCCGACCGTCAGTGATTTCGCGAAAGCCGCGCCGCTCACAATGGTGAGCATGGCGACGGCGATAAACGAACAACCTACGACCTTTAAAAACCTTTTCATGCTGGGACCTCCTTTTGCTTATGATTATACGCCTATGGGACGATTAGTAGAAGCTGCTCAATCGCAACTTCTCACCCCCCTACCCCGAATCGAATACAATTCACCGAACTCCGCCTATTGTTAGCGTGTCTGCTCCATCGGCTCCTTTTCAGTGTCACGCACAGAGAACCGATCCCCTTTTAATGCTTTTCTAACCTTTTCCTAAACATCGAGCTGTCGGATGATTCTGCATGGGTTTCCGGACGCGAATACATCTGCCGGAATGTCGCGGGTGACCACACTACCGGCACCAATGACGGATCGAGATCCAATACACACACTGGGACAAATGATTGCCCCACCGCCTATCCAAACATCAGAGCCGACCTTTACAGGACGGGCAAACTCGCGCCAGGTGCGCCTTTCCAAAGCGCTCATGGAGTGAGTGGCGGTGTAGACCTGTACCGCTGGCCCGAATAGGACATTGCTGCCTATGAGGACAGGCGCTGGATCTAGGATGACACAGTTGAAATTAAAAAAGACCTTACTTCCAAGAGTGATATTGGAACCGTAGTCACAGAAAAAGGGAGGTTCGATCCAGATACCATCACCGGCCCTACCGAATAATTCCCGAGCAATGCTATCGCGCAACTCCTGCTCGCTATCATGGGTCTCGTTGAGCGATTTGCATAGATCCCGCGCCCGCCGCCGCTCAAGAATGAGCTGAGGATCTGTAGCGTCATACATTTCGCCGGCGAGCATCTTCTCTTTCTCAGTTACCATAGGATTCTCTATGTTGGTCCCGGGGCCTGACTATTTAGCCGGCGAGCAGAATTTTCCCACCGTATTGGATAAATATGAAAAAATGCTGCAATGTTAGGTAAATCTGGAATCGCAAAGTAAATACTTTCAATGCTTAATTGGAGAAAAGATTCTGATTCCATATGCCCTCATCAGATATTCGGCAACTATCGAAATCTGTGATGATAAAATTCGAGTATCACACGGTTTTGAGGGCTGTCAACCGTAAGT
>JBAVYC010000952.1:0-1900 GCA_049698595.1 Desulfobacterales bacterium
TTTGCAAAAAAAAGTTTCCCGGTATCCGTAAACCGCGTGTCGGCGATACAGCTTTCTGGCGCTGCTGGAAATGTCACAACTGCCGGTTATCAGGCGGTAGGTGCAGGAGCCGGATGAGGCTTTTATCACGTCCACCTCAATTCCGGAAGCCTGGGTAAAGGCTTCAATTTTTTCCTTTTCAAATGCGGCGTACACCTGGTTGGAGCAACTATACTTCAATACTTCTTCAGCCTTGACGTCGGGAACGGGTCCAGAAATCCAGATTCCCAATAATAGAGAGATGATTGCAATTTTAAAAATGCCATTACGGTTCATATTTTTCCTCCTTTCTGTTATTTTGTTTATTTTCACTGAACATTCAATTACCTGTATCGCAAGGGCTGTGCCAGAGCTTTAATGGAAGTCTTTGTTTCTACAACAGTCTGAAAATATAATAAAAATTTAAAAGACAACTTAAGTATTGATCGGAGTCTGAACAAATTGATGTCGATAAATTTTACAAGTTGTAAAAGATTGACGGAGATTTTTTCGCAGTGGTAGTAAGACCTGGGGCCATCCTCATACCCCCAGCTCCGCTGGTGGTCGCTGATTTCTGAGGTCTTAAAGGCTCATTTTGGTGAGGAGAGGAGGTGGGGTAACGATTCGGCTACGGATTGGATAGCGCAGGACGTCTCGGTTCATTTTGTTTTAATCGTAGTTTCTAGTTTAAGACCGTATTTTTCGATTTTGGAATGCAGCGTGGGGCGGGAGAGGTCGAGTAGCCTGGCAGCCTGTGAGCGGTTGCCGTCGGTCAGAGTCAAGGCCTCACTGATTAAAATTTCGGCCAAACGATCCATAATCTTTTCAAATGTACCCTTTTGGTCTTCCGAGGTCATCGAGAGGCGCATCCATCGGCGGATGACTTCTTCCGCTTCATGCGGTTCCTGGTTGTCGGAGACTTTTTCACCGGATAGGGCCTGAATAATATCCTCTGAGTGGATCGGCGCTCCTCGATTAAAGATTAACGCTTTTTGAATGGTATTGGCCAGCTCGCGCACATTGCCCGGCCACGGCCTTCCCTGGAGGGTCATGAGAGCCTCTTTTGCCATCCCGGGGTTGTCCATGTTCAGCTCGCTGGCATAAAGGGAGAGGAAATAGTCTGTCAATGGGGCGATGTCCTCTCGGCGCTCGCGCAATGGCGGCAGTGAAATTGTTACCACTTTGAGCCGGTAGTACAAATCTTCGCGAAAGCGGCCCTGCTCTAAAGCGGCTTCCAGGTCCCGATTGGTGGCCGCTATAATACGCACGTCGACGGGTATGGGCTGGCGCCCTCCGAGACGCTCAATACTTTTTTCCTGCAACAGGCGCAATATTTTGGCCTGGATGCTAAAGGGCATATCGCCGATCTCATCTAAAAATACGGTACCGCCATGGGCCTGTTCAATTTTACCCATACGGCGGTGGGCGGCACCGGTAAACGCCCCTTTTTCATAACCGAAAAGTTCACTTTCCAACAGATTTTCGGGGATGGCAACGCAGTTAATCACCAGAAATGGTTTTTCAGACCGCAAGCTGTGCTGATAGATTGCCCGGGCCACCAGTTCCTTACCGGTACCGGATTCCCCCCGAATAAGGACCGTGGCATCGGCGGTGGATACCCGTCCGATCGCCTTGTAGATATCCTGCATGGGTTTGCTGTGTCCGATAATGGCTTCTCGGGTTGCTTCATCCGGTGAAACATTCAACCGGACCGGTGTACGCATAAAACGGCCGGCTTCCAGGGCTTGTTTGATCACTGCCAGCATGTCGGGAATTTCAAAGGGTTTAAGGATGTAATCAAATGCACCCATTTTTGTGGCTTCGATGGCGGTTTCGGTCGTCCCGTAGGCCGTCATGATGACGACCGGAAGCTTTGGTTCCA
>JBAVYC010000953.1:0-2512 GCA_049698595.1 Desulfobacterales bacterium
ATCCTGATTGCCATCTATGTGGGAGCCATTTACGGCGGCAGCCGTTCGGCCATTCTGGTCAATATCCCGGGCACCCCGGCCAACGCCGCAGCCTGCATCGACGGCCATCCGCTGGCGCTGCAGGGTAAGGCCGGCGAAGCTATCGGCATCGCTACCACGTCTTCATTTCTGGGATCCACCATTGCGCTTTTTTTCATGGCCTTTTTCACGCCTTATCTGGGACAAATCGCCCTTCGTTTCCAATCATTTGAATTTTTCTGGCTGACCTTGTTCGGTGTCTTGATCTGCGGCAACCTGACGGCGCCGGAAGATCCGCTCAAGGGATGGATCTCCGGCTTTCTGGGACTGTTTCTGGCAATGATCGGGATGGAGGCCATCCAAGCCTATCCCCGCTTTGCCTATGGAAAGGTCGATCTGTACGGCGGCATTTCGATGATACCAGCGCTGGTGGGCGTTTACGGGATGACCGAGGTTATTCAGACCACGGTCGAGGCCCAGCGTCGCGCAAAAATTTTACAGATTCGGCGCGTGTTGCCCCGCATCAGGGACTTGCTCAATAATTGGAAAAATATCATTCGATCCGGATTGATCGGCGTATTTGTGGGTGCGGTTCCGGGGGTCGGGGAAAATATCGCCTCTTTCGTGGCTTACGACTTTGCCCGGCGCGCCAGCAAGACACCCGAAAAATTCGGCAAAGGTTCCGTCGAGGGACTGACGGCTGCTGAGACCGGAGACAATGCCTGCGTGGGGGGCGCCATCATTCCGGTGCTCGTACTGGCGGTACCGGGCAGCCCCCCGGCTGCCGTTCTGCTGGCTGCTATGTGGCTGCATGGGATGCGGCCGGGACCTTTACTGGTCATTGAAGCGCCCAATTATATTTATGAAGTGTCGGCCATGTTCCTTTTGGCCAGCGTTGCGATGCTGATCCTGGGACTGTCGATGGTCAGAGTCGTGGTTAAGGTTCTGCACGTTCCGACATCCATCCTGATGCCGATCATCCTGGTTCTATGCGCGGTAGGCTCTTTTGCTATTAGCGGCCGGGTTTTCGATATCCTGATTATGCTATTGTTCGGTGTCATCGGCTACCCGCTTCGCAAAATGAAATATCCGGACGCGCCCTTAATCCTGGGTCTCATTCTAGGACCCATGCTGGATGAGAATTTGCGGCGGGGCTTGATCTTGAACGAGGGCTCTCTGGTGCCCTTTTTCACCCGTCCGATATCCATCATCCTCATTATTTTTATTCTGATGACCCTGTTCAGCAGAAGTCAAATTTTAAAGCAGGCGCCGGGGCGCGTGAAGAACTTAATTTTTAGCTGGTTTCGCAAGCCGAGCTAAGGGCGGGATTTTGAATTGGGAAGTCGGAATGCGGAATGCGGAAGATGAGAAGCTTGGAAGCTGGGAGGCTATGATGCTGGGAAGTTTAGAGGCTGAGAAGTTGGGAGGATCGGAAGCTCGGAAGTTTACAATCAACGAAATCAACTTAATGAACCCAATCAACCAATCCAATATCCACTTTTGGCTGTATATATGGAATCATCTATGAAAATTTCGATTTGCAACGAACTCTTCAAAGGTTGGGAGATCGAGAAAACCTTCGATTATGCGGCGCAGTTAGGTTATGACGGCGTTGAGCTGGCACCTTTTACAATGGGCGCGACAGCCTTGGATATCTCTAGCGCCAAAAGAAAAAGTATTCGCGCAGCGGCTAAGAGGGCAGGCATCGAGATCGTCGGACTCCATTGGCTGCTGGTGAAGCCGGAAGGCCTGTACATCAACCACCCGGATGCCGGCATCCACCAGAAGACTCAAGATTACCTCAAAGCGCTGATTGATCTGTGCGGTGATCTGGGAGGCAAGGTGCTGGTGCATGGATCGCCCCAACAGCGCAACGTTAAAGCAGGGTGGGAGCCGGTCGAAGCCTGGAAACGCGCCCGGGAGACCTTTCAGATTTGTGCCGCAGCGGCCCAATCACGAGATGTTTTCTACTGTCTGGAGGCCCTGACGACGGTCGATACGAATTTCATAAACACCATCGACGAAGCCCTTCGGATGGTGACCGACATCGATCATCCTAATTTTCAAACCATGCTTGACTGCCGCAGCATCCACGCCAGCGCCGGTTCGAAACTTCCGCAAGTGCTCAGGCGGGCTCTTGCAACCGGCAAGTTAAGGCATGTGCACGTCAACGACCCCAACGGCCGGGGGCCCGGCTTCGGAGACCTGCAGTTCACCCCACTGCTAAAGATCCTGCACCAAGCCGATTATCCGGGATATATCTCCGTCGAGGTCTTCGACTTTGCGCCTGACCCCCGGACCATTGCCGCTCGCAGCCTGGGTTATTTGCACGGCATTTTAGAATCGATTGGAGCGAAGGCGAATCCGGCTAAAATAGGACACGGATAAAAACGGATTAAACAGATTTATCTTAACGTTGCAACATTGGCGTTTATTGTGAACGCTCCTGCCGCAAGAGCGGAAGGCCTCAGGAAACCCCTGTAAGGGTGTGGAG
>JBAVYC010000954.1:0-5486 GCA_049698595.1 Desulfobacterales bacterium
GGGATGGAACTGCCAGGGATATCTACCGTGCAGTTGGTGATAGAATTCCAGCCCTGGGAATACCGACCGGAGTCAAGATGCATTCTGCGGTGTTTGCCATCAGCCCGAAATATGCAGGGGAAATTGCGAGAGACTTTTTGGAAGGTAATTCATTGGGTATCCGCCTTACCGAAGGCGAAGTCATGGATATAGACGAGGCGGCTTTCAGAAACAACCAGGTCTCGGCCAGGTTATACGGCTATCTCAAGATCCCATTTAAGAAGAACCGGTTGCAATGCCCCAAATCTTGTGGCTGCGCGGGTGAAAAGGAGGCTTTGGCTTCAATAGCCACGGACGTCGTCAATAATATGGAAGACGATTGTCTTTATATCGTTGGAACCGGAACGACCACACGCGCTGTAATGCAGAAACTTGGGCTTCCAAATACACTGTTGGGTGTTGATGCAGTTTTAAATTATCAGCGTGTCGGGTCGGATTTAAATGAATCTCAGCTTCTTGAAGTCATAAAAGATAAAAGCACCAAGATAATTGTCGGTGTTATCGGCGGGCAGGGATACATATTTGGCCGAGGCAACCAGCAAATAAGTGCAGAAGTCATTAAAAAAGTAGGAAAGGAAGGCATTATTGTATTGGCAACCCTAGACAAAATTACAACCCTGAAAGGGGCACCGCTGTTAGTGGATACCGGTGATAAAGAAATTGACGAACACTTGAGCGGGTACATGAAGGTAATATCCGGTTTTGGAGAGAGAATTGTGCTGAAGGTTGAGTCCTGAAAGCCGGTTCAATTCTTCACTGTTTAGATATAGGGATTCATAATCTATTTAACACACATCTCGATGGCATCATATCTCCAGTATTCATTATCGATTTCTATGACTGTAGCATCATCTATGCATTTCGTCCTTCTGATGTACAAGCCAGGTGTACCAGGTGGAACGTTAAGGAAATTTTGAATCTTGGATTGTAAACGGATTGGCCGAATTAGTAATTCTTTTTGCTTTACCTTGAAGTTGTATTCCTTTTCCAGCACATCGGTTGTTGGCTCAGTAGCGATTTTAGGAAGAATGTCGGGGCATAGCCTGGAATTGAACAATATTTCGGCATAATATACTAACCAGTTGTCAATCGATGCCGTCTCCCGTGCAAAGTAAAGAGGAATTCCTTGCTCTTCATCAAACAAAGAGGCAGTGGCGGCAGAGGCGACAATTTGTTTGGTATCGAAAACATGCCAAGCGGGAACAAACCCTTGCTGGAAGGCAAGCTCGGCAAAGTTGACGTGTTCAGCTGGATTGTATACCATCCGGATGCCATTGGCAAACCAACCTTTCCTGCCGGAACGATAAATATGTCCTTCTTTTTCTAACACATTTAGAGCATGCCGCGACGTGTTTCGATTGACGCTAAAAAGCTCTGCCAGCTCACGTTCTGAAGGTAGTTTTTGATGCGGCGAAACAAGATGTTTTGAAATGGCGTTTAATAAATATTGTTTTATCAGTATGTATTCTGGGAGGTTATCATTTCTTTTGGTTATGCTGTTTTGATTTAAAGCGGCCATTTGTCTCTCCTGTATACTGAATTGGTGGCTATTTTTTATGTATGTTATCAATAAAAATTGCCATATCGTATTTTTTGCTTGACAAACAATAAACTGTGTTTTAATTGTGAATCAAATTCATCTGGGTTAACCCAATAATTGATAGCCTATCTCCAATATTTATAATAGTGACTATATAATGATTTTACTTTTTAGGGTTAACCCAGTCAAGTCCTTTTATGTTTCTTTTTCGGGAAAACGATTATAGCTGATGAACCGCGACAGCGAGCGCATCCCCCATAGCTTGCTGCGGGGTTAGCGAGCGAATCTAAATTTGACATCCATCAACAACGATATCATTAAGGACATGCAAAAATCAGTTGGTTAGGAGAAATGGTGCTAATTTTTTAACTAAAGGAGGAAATATGAAAAAAGTAATTTTTGTTTTGATGATTCTTTTTACAACTGCGTCCATGGCTGCCGGCTCTGAGAAGGTTCTAAAAATCGCCGTATCCAAAAATCCAATGTTTTTAGATTCAGTGGCCAATAGTGATAATGTGTCAAGTCGTGTTATGAAAAACATACATGAAACATTTATTGATGTTACACAGGACGGTACGATTATTTCCAGGCTGGCAGAAAGCTGGAACCAGATAGACTCGAAAACTGTTGAATTCACATTAAGAAAAGATGTTGTCTCCCATGCAGGACATCCGCTTGATGCGGATGATGTGCTGGTATCCTTTGGGGCGGGAAGGACAAAGAACCCTGAAGATCCGGGATATGACACTTCCAAGCAGTATACCGGTCTTTTTGAATCCATCGAAAAGATTGACGACTATACCGTAAGATTCAAAAAAGCAGAGGTGGATCCCCTTCTTCTTCTCAGGTTTACATATCAGACATCGGCAATAATATGCGGTGATTCATACAAGGCCAAAAAAAGCTGGGAAGACTGGATGGTTCATCCCGTTGGCTTTGGTGCATACTCTGTTGCTGAGTTCAAACCTGATGAATATATCATATTTAAAAAGTTTGATAATTACTATGGTGAAAAAGCGCCGGTTGATGCCATTAAATATATGGTCGTGCCGGAGACGGCACCGAGAGTTATGGGGCTGCTTTCCGGAGACTATGATATTATTACAGAGATATTGCCTGATCAGTTCAGCACGATCGAAAAAGCAAAAGGCTATACGGTCGTAGGAGGACCCATAAACAATGTAAGGCTGATCATTTATGATGAAGTTGCATCCCCTGTATTAAAAGATCCGAGGATCAGACTTGCGCTTAACTATTCCATAGACAGAGAGCTCATCAACAAATCGATTTTTAAAGGGATATCCGAGGTGCCAAAAGGCGTTCAGATGAAAAGCTTTGGCAAGATGTATATTGATGAGTTTGAGCCGGTGGGCTTTAACCCTGAAAAAGCAAAGCAACTTCTGAAAGAGGCGGGTTATAAAGGGGAAGAAATTAATTACCGATATATGATGGATTATTACACGGGAGAAGTTATTACAGCTCAGATTCTTCAGCAGATGTGGGCAGCTGTCGGTCTGAATGTAAAAATTGACCTCAAAGAAAACTGGAGTCAGATTGAAACAGATGAGGTAGCCGAAGGACGCAGCATAATAAACTGGTCGGCAACTGCCATCTTTGCGGATCCGCTTTCACAGATAGGCAGACTATACGGACCAGACGGATGGTTTCAGGTACATAACATGTGGAAAAATGAAGATTTCAACAAAGCATTTGCGACTTTAAACGGAGATGACCCCGTTGCCAGAAGAAAAGCAGTCGCCCAAATGCTTGAAATTACAGAAAACCAGGACCCGCCGGGAACCTATCTTTATCTTCTGCCTCTTTTCTATGGAAAAAGCGATAGAATCAAATGGGAGCCTTCTGGTTCACACTTTATGGATTTTAGAGCCGGAAATCTTGAAATGGTTGAATAAGAAGTTGTTACCGTACCCTATAGCTGTTATAACAGCTATAGGGTATTCTATTAAGTATGTTCCATGGGGCCACAAGAAACGCCGGTAAAGAATACGGGTTGGAAATATCGGCACCTGCGCTGACTGCAAAACCTCCGGCACAAGACAAAACCATATCCAGATTGAACTTTTAAAAAGCATGAAACTATTTTGCTTCATGCTGCCCGTTCCATTCTCATCTGGGTTGCTTTGCCCTGCTTATTATAGAATTAGGAGTTATATAATGCCTACTTGGCAAGATAATAAACCACTTTTGGAAATAAAAGACCTTTCCGTTGGTTTTAACGGGGCACACGAAGGAAAACCTGTCGTACGAGGCGTTACTCTGGAAGTCCGGGCCGGTGAAATCCTGGGCCTTGTCGGTGAATCCGGAAGCGGCAAAAGTGTTACCTGCTATTCGGCAATCAGACTTCTAGGTGATCGAGGCTGGACAGAGGGTGAGGTTCTGTTTAACGGAATGGATACACTTAGCTGTCCAGAACATGATATTGTTGCCATACGGGGAAGAGAAATTGCGATTATATTTCAGGATGCCCAGAGTTTTCTTAATCCGGTACAAACGGTTGGAAACCAGTTGATGGAAGCCCTTCTATTGAGAAACGATGCGGGGAACAACGCTTCTACCATCCTCAAGGCAGAGGCAGTTAGCCTGCTGGAAGAGGTTGGGATTCCAGACCCGGAAAGAAGGATGGGGGAGTTTCCGCACCAGCTGTCCGGGGGGCAGAACCAGAGGGTCATGATTGCAATTATGCTGGCCGGAAATCCACAACTTCTTATTGCAGATGAACCGACAACTGCGCTTGATGTCACCATACAGGCCCAGATTCTACGACTTTTGAAAAAACTGTGTAAAGAAAGAAATATGGCCATAATTCTTGTTACCCATGACCTTGGCGTGATTGCAGAAACCTGTGATAACATGGCTGTCATGTATGGCGGCAGAATCATGGAATACGGTCCTGTTATGCAGGTACTTGTTGAACCCAGGCATCCCTATACGTTGGGCCTTCTCTCCTCAAAACCAAGAATTGATAAAAAAATAGAAAAGCTCGTTACAATTGAGGGGGTTGTTCCAGTCCCTGAAAATCTGCCTGAAGGGTGTCCGTTCTTTGACCGATGTATAAAAGTAACTGAAGAGTGCCGGGATATTTCTCCCCCACGGGTTGACAACGAGATGCGGCATTACTTTTGTTTTAATCCTGTAACGGAGGAACTGGTTTGGAAATAACAGCAAAAACCAAAACAGATGATTTACTGGTGGTAAAAAACCTGTCAAAAAAATTCCTTCTAAAAAAACATAAACTGCCCTGGCACAGTAAGACATATGTGCATGTGATTAACGGGATAGATTTTTCCATCAAAAAGGGGGAAGCTCTGGGGCTTGTCGGTGAATCCGGATGCGGAAAATCTACCATTGCCAAGCTTATTATGAACATTTACGCCCCCACCGCAGGCTCAATTGTCTATAACGCAAAAGAGCTTAGCAGCCTAAAAGGGGAAGAAAAAAAAAGAACAAGGCGAAATATTCAGTATATATTTCAGGATCCCATGGGGGCGCTCAATCCCCGTATTCCGGTTATCGAGCAGATATATGAACCGCTTATTATCCATTACGGGAGAAATATTAAGGAATATCGCCGGAAATCGGTTTCTCTTCTTGAGTCTGTCGGGTTAAAAGAAAGCCACGGGAGTATGTATCCTCACCAACTTTCAGGCGGACAGCGACAGAGGGTTGTTATCGCAAGAGCAATGATTCTGGATCCTGATTTTATAATCTGTGATGAACCCATATCAGCTCTTGATGTATCAATACAGTCCCAAGTTGTAAATCTTTTTATGAAGATAAGGGCAGAAAGAGGCATTACCTTCCTTTTTATCAGCCATGACCTTTCCATGGTACGGCATCTTTGTGACAGTACCGCAGTTATGTATATGGGAAATGTTGTCGAATACGG
>JBAVYC010000955.1:0-2788 GCA_049698595.1 Desulfobacterales bacterium
ATATAAGACTGAAGCTAAAAGCTCAGGCACGAAGGCCCAAAAAAAGAAATATGAAATTTCGCAACCGTTAACAGGTTCAGGGTTCAACGTTCAGGGTTAAAGACAAACAAGGCATTAATGACCCGAAGCCCTCGTTAAAAATGCTCATTTCCCCTAATTGCCAATTTGGCTCCAAATTTTGGATGAGGTCTGACGAAGTTCACGCTTGCCTCGTAAATACGCATCCCAAATGCAGTCCAGAGGCGAGAATGGAACCCCTGGCCCAGACCTGCCATGTCAAGATGTGGTGCTGGAAAGCCAAGCCCATAGAATGTGAAAGCAATCTCATAGCCACATCACGTCGCACCAGGGCGGGCTTGAGCACCTGAACCTTTGAACCCGTGAACGCCTACTGTTGGAGGATATTATGTCAGACGCTAGTTTGTTGAAGGGTAAAAAGATTCTTGTGGTCGATGATGAACCGGATATTTTGGCCGTGCTGGAAGAATTGCTGGATATGTGTGAGATTGTAAAGGCGGCCTCTTTTGAGGAGGCAAAATCATATATGGACACACGTGAATTCGACATCGTAGTGTTGGATATTATGGGTGTTGATGGTTATGGTCTGCTGGAGATCGCCAACCGCAAGAACCTGCCGGCACTCATGCTGACAGCGCATGCATTTACACCGGATAACCTGATAAAATCAATCAAAGAGGGCGCGGCCTCCTATATTCCCAAAGAAGAAATTGCGGAAATCGCCGACTACCTGATCGACATCCTGATCGCCAAGAAAGAAGGCAAAAGTCCCTGGGAACCCTGGCAGGATCGACTGCCGACCTCTTATTTCGAAAGGAGATGGGGTGCGGCCTGGAAAGACAACGACAGGGAATTCTGGGATACATTCAGAGCCAGTCTTAAATCCAGAAAAAAAAGCTGATCCGGCGCACCGGGCCTTCCTCTGCTTTGTGCCCGGCGCTTATAACAGCTACCCGTCGGGTTGCATCGGCAATCACACCCATATCATTGGTGATTAGGCCCTTATTGGGTTCTTTCTGACAACTTGTTGTAATAAGCGTTCAGGTGTCAGCATTTAGCGACTCGCCTTCCTGACACCCGAAACCTGACACCTGAAACCTATATTTACGATATTACATATCAGCGTGCTTGCTGCCCTTTAGGGGCCAATTTTTCCGAGGATAGCCTCGGAAAAAGCTTAGGCAGAATCCTGAATCCTTTGGTAAACACTGCGGCCGCCGACGAAGGTCTGCTCGACCCGGATATCTTTTATTTGGGTCTTATCGACGGTCAGCGGATTTTCGGACAATATCACCAAATCGGCCAATTTTCCGACTTCGATGGAACCGCGATTGTCTTCCTGAAAAATCTGCCAGGCCGCGTCGATAGTCGTCGCACGTAAAGCCTGCAGGGCTGAAATCCGTTCGTCTTCGCCAATTGGGTTTCCGCCGGTGGACAGACGGTTGACGGCGCTCCAAACCAAAAGGAGCGGATTGATTGGCGTTACCGGCGTATCCAGGTGGATGGAGAAGCGAATGCCTTTCTCCAGGGCGGACCTGGCTGGATTTTGTCGGCAGGCTCGCTCGGGCCCCAGAAAAATGTTATAGTGTCTATCGCCCCAGTAATAGGCATGGGCGGAAAAGAAACTGGGCGTGATACCCAGCCGTTTCATTTCGTCCAATTGATCGTGCCGTACCGTCTGGCAATGAATGAGCATATGCCGGTGATCTTCGCGCGGACATTCTTTCTGGGCCGCGTCAACGGCATAGATGATATCGTCGATCGTTGCATCACCGTTGCCGTGAATCGCAATCTGCATCCCGGCCCGGTGGAATTTCTTCACCAGTTCAGCCATGACCTTCCGCTCCGTGACGGGATAGCCGCGATAGTCTCTGTCATTTTTATAAGCCGTGTGGTAGGGTTCGGTCAGGTAAGCGGTGTATCCCTGGATGGATCCATCACCGATAATTTTAGCAGCACCGATCTGGAAAAGCTCAGTATTGTGTGACTCTGTCTCAAATTTTCCCGTGATCATTTTTTCCGAAAGCTCAGCGTCCGGCCAGATCACAACCCTGAGTGGAATCTGCCCGAATTGAGAAGTGGTGGACAATCCGGTAAACAGCGTTTCGTCGGTAAATCCGGATTGAACCGTCGTCACGCCGTTCCGTGCATAATCTTCCACAGCCCATTTGATAACAGCCTGATTTTCGTCCACAGTGAGATTGGTCGCCAGCTGGCAAACCATAAAATTGGCGGTTTCTTCCAGTTCTCCCGTCAGTTCCCCGGTCTCGGCGTCCCGGCAGATAACGCCGCCTTCAGGGTCGGGGGTTTGCGCATCGAATCCGGCGGCTTCAAGGGCGAGGCTATTGGCCGTGCCAAGATGGCCGGATATGTGATTTACAAAAACAGGATGGTCTGTGGAGACTTCATCCAGTTCGGCACGCACCAAAAGGCGTTTTTCCGCCAGGTTTGTATCGTCATATCCCTGGCCGAACACCCATTTTCCCTTTTCCATCCCGGCCGCTTTTTTCTTTAAGGCCTCAATAACCTCTGAAATACAGGTCTTGGAACCGATGGGCGGACTGTTCAGGTTGACGCCAACCGCATCTAAACCTGAAAGCGGGAAATGGCCGTGGGCTTCAATAAAACCGGGAATCACGGTTTGCCCCTGCAGATTCACGATGTGGCTCTGGCCGGTAATTTGCTGCTTGACTTCCTTGCTTGTGCCGACGGCTTCAATGCGGCCGTTTCGCACAGCAACTGCTTCGGTCGTGCGGTTGTCGGCATCCAG
>JBAVYC010000956.1:0-1893 GCA_049698595.1 Desulfobacterales bacterium
CGACCAATCCGACCAAAATAATACTGAAGCCATAAACGTGGAGAAATAGAACCCACGGTTGACACAAAC
The DNA here is from genome assembly GCA_049698595.1 of Desulfobacterales bacterium. GTDB lineage: Bacteria > Desulfobacterota > Desulfobacteria > Desulfobacterales > JAFDCJ01 > JAFDCJ01. The sequence goes on from JBAVYC010000956.1 coordinate 70, forward strand.
TGAAAATTCCAAAAATAATCACCCACATCGATATGGGCTCAAAATATTTTACACTCAAATGTCTGAACATCTTCCGCTCCTTACTTCCTGATCGCACCGAATGTGACACCTCTTAAAAGATGTTTGCGTAAGAAAAATGTGAAAACAGCAACCGGGAACAAAAAGATAAACGTTCCCGCGGCAATGGTCGTCCAATCAATCATGCCGGAGCCTAGCTGGGAGGGAATAAACGGCGGTGCGGTTTGCGCATTGCGGTTGGTCATCATCAACGCCAGGGCGTATTCATTCCAGGCAATGATAAATGAGAAAACCGACGTGGCGGCAATGCCGGTAGCAGATTGGGGCAGAACAATTTTCCAGAATGTCTCAAAACGGGTATATCCGTCGACCAGTGCCGCTTCCTCATATTCAATCGGAATTTCATCCATGAATCCCTTCATCAGCCAGACGCAAAATGACAGGTTGAACGCCGTGTAAAGCAAAATCAATCCAATGTGCGAATCCACCAGCCCGATGGTGCGGAACATCAAAAAAATCGGGATAGCCACCACCACGGGCGGCAGCATGCGTGTACTGAGGATAAAAAACAACCAGTCGTTTTCACCCGCCACTTTGAACCTGGAGAAACCATAGGCGGTAATTGTCCCCAGGCTAACGGCCAGAAAGGTGCTGGTGACGGCAATGATAATACTGTTCCAGAAGCGGCTTAGAAAGGGTGAAGAGGTGATGATCCTTTGACCGGCATCGTAGACCAGTTTCTCATACCATTTTGCGTTGTTGTATTTTTCTTCGGATACCACTTTGCGCAGCTGGACTCTTTTGGTAAACAGCTTTACGAAGCCGGTAAGTTCAGGCTGGAAGAAAACCGTCGGCGGGACAGTGGTTGCGGCGGCCCTGGGTTTGAAGGCGGTGGAGCCGATCCAGTAAAGCGGGATCAGGTAAATTACCGTTGCCAGGAGTACGAGAGCCACGGCAATTTTGTTAAAAATACGTGATCTTGCTGTTTCAACGGCGGCCATTTTAGCGTTCCTTTGCCTTGTTCAAATATTTTATATAGATATTGCTGATCCCGATAATCATGACCAGCAGAATATACGCCAGCGCACAGGATTTTCCGGTTTGCCACTGGGGAAATGCCATGTTGTAGAGCTTGATTGAGATTAACTCGGTCGCCGTGCCGGGGCCGCCACCTGTCATGATAAATGCCAGATCAAATGTTTTGAAAGCCTCCAGGGTTCTGAATATGACCGCGATCAGCAGCAAGGGGATTACCAGGGGTAGGGTAATCCGGCTGAAGGTAAACCATCCGGACGCCCGATCGATGGCGGCGGCTTCGTAGAGATGTTGCGGAATTGCTGATAAACCGGCCAGCGACAACAGCATCACAAACGGAGACCACATCCAGATATCCGTAATGGCGATGGCCAGCAATGCCATGTCCGGGTTGGAAAGCCAGACAAACTTGCCCAGCCCCAAAAGATAGTTAATAATACCCCAGGAGGGGCCGTATAATAATTTCCAGAAAAGGCCGACGATGGCCATTGACATCATCATCGGAAGCAACAGCAAGGTCGTAATCAGACCCTTGGCGGGGATCTTGCGGTTTAATAACAGGGCGATGCTAAAGCCCACGACCAATTGCCCGGACACGGAAATCAAGACATATTTCATGGTCAGATAAAGACTTTCCCACACATGGGGATCACGCAGAAGCTCACGGTAATTGCGAATGCCGATCCAGTCCGGCGGATCCCCCGAAATCGCGCTGAAATCTGCAAAAGACAGAATTAAAGAATAAAATAGCGGGAAAATATTAATTAATAT
>JBAVYC010000957.1:0-4279 GCA_049698595.1 Desulfobacterales bacterium
AACATGGATAGTCGTCTTTACGATAAACTTAATAGTTCGGCCCCTAAGGCACTAAATAGATGTCGATTGTCGAATTAAGGAATTCTATCATTTTTAATACGAGCTGTCTGCTTTTTTCAACTCGGAATGTTGAATCCCGTATTGCTCAACTTAGGTTTCCCTTTATTTGTGCCTTCGTGTCTGGGGCTGTTTTGTTTCCCGGAAAAATCTTTCCTTTTCGCTGTACAAACAGCCGCAGTATTGCTGGCGATACAACCCCAGGTTTTTGGACGCTTGGATCCCTTGTTGCCACCCCGTGCGAAAATCTTCATAAAGAAACGGTATCCCCACGGATTTGCCGATGGAATCCCCCATGGATTTTATGACGTCATGCTTTTGAAATTTGCTGTACAGCAAGGTAGAGGAAAAATAATCGAATTTGCCGCGTTTGGCCAGCAGGGCCGTGGTTCGCAAGCGGTCGTGATAGCAGTAGTTGCAGCGGTTCTTTTCCCGGTAAACCACATTCTGAATAAACCCTTCCAGATCATAGCCTTCCTGGAAGATTACCCTAAGATCGATCTGATCGGCGTAAGACTGTAAGGTCTCCTGTCGTTTGAGACACTCGCTGAAAGGGTGGATGTTGTATCGGTAAAAAAAACCCATGACATCCAGGCCTTCCGCTCTCAGTGCTTTAACCGGATAAATGGCACAGGGTGCGCAGCATGTGTGCAGTAATAGTTTCAACGTCTGTCTCCGAAAATAGCCGTGCCGATGCGTACCATTGTGGCGCCTTCTTCGATGGCGGCTTCAAAATCGCCTGTCATTCCCATGGATAATTCATCCATAGAAATATTGGGGATAGCTTCTTTTTTAATTTGATCGCGAAATTCCCGCAATGCCGCAAAAAAAGGCCGAACTTTCTCCGGCGCATTGAAATAAGGTGGCATGGTCATGAGGCCTTTGACGGAAATGTTTTCAAGCCGGCTGACGTCCCTCAGTAGCGGCACGGTGTCCTCAAGATAGACGCCTGACTTTGTGTCCTCTCTGGCGACATTGACCTGGATTAATATCGGTTGGATCTTACCATTTTTTTTGGCAAATTTGTCCAGTTCTTTCGCCAATTTGAAGGAGTCAACCGAGTGGATAAGATCAAACAACCGCACGGCATATTTGGCTTTATTGGATTGAAGATGGCCAATAAAATGCCAGATCGCGGGAGATGTCGCCAGGGCATTAACCTTTTCTTTGGCTTCTTGGATATAATTTTCACCCAGATCGGTTATGCCGGCTGCTAGGGCTTCTCTAACCACTTCTGCAGGCATGGTTTTGCTGACGGCCACCAGGCGAATGGATGCAACCGGTCGTTTACAGGCTTCGGCTGTTTCTTTGATGCGCGCTTTGACACGCTCTAATCGGTTTTTCAAGTTAAAGTCCTCTCCTATAAATTATAAAATCCATTCCTCTTTATTACGGCTTGCCCGATTCAGGGTTTTCGGTGTCAATTCCACTACCCCTTCATTGAGTAAAAATTCCAAAACCTCACAAATCGGAAGTCCAACAACATTTGTATAAGAACCATGGATGCGCTTGACGAGAAATGTACCGATTCCTTGAATCGCATAGGCCCCGGCTTTGTCAAAAGGTTCTCCGGACTCAATGTACCAGTCGATTTGCAACTCCGTCAGTTCTTTGAAACAGACGTCAGTAATAATCGTCTCTGAAAATAAACGATCCGTCGCCTCACAGCAAATGCAATAGCCCGTCAAGACCTGGTGTGTTTTCCCGCTTAAACTCCTGAGCATTTCGCGAGCCTCCGACCGTGTACCTGGTTTGCCCAGCATGGCATTGGCAATGAACACGATCGTGTCGGCGCCGATGACCCAACTGTCGGGATACTTCTGTGAGATGTCTTTTGCTTTTGCTTCGGCCAGTCGTCTGACATAAGATTCGGGCGAGGACAGGGGCATCGAATTTTCTTTGAAATTACTGGGGATGACGGAAAATTCAAGCCCCGCTTGTTCCAGAAGATAACGTCGACGAGGAGATTTTGAAGCCAGAATTAACCTGGAATTTTTAACGGGTCTTTTCATGAAAACTTATTACCAGAAGAAAGCGTGTTTGACAAGGATTAGAAAAACCAATTGAGAATTTTGAGTTGTAAATTTTCACGCGCAGCAGCCGCTTTAGGGTACTTGGCAACCTGTGGACGGAATAGGTTGCATAACCCCGACAACCGCTGTATAATGATCGAATAAATGGTTGACATAGATCTAAATATCTTCTCAATGATCCCGTCCGGCGGGGTCTGCTATAGACCTGAACAGACCGGTTTTCTGGCATAAGATACACCTCTGTCTCCTGACCCAATTTTTGTATTCTGGATGCGAGCTATTTAAGCTCGTGGACCTGCACCCAATAAAAAAAAATGAGTGAATCCGACAATCACCGTTTCCGCATCCTCGTCGTTGACGACGATCCAACCATTCTTGATTTGTATCAAAGAATTTTAGACCCGGCCAATCCTCTGCCGTTCTTGCCAAATTTTGAGATCACCTGCTGCAGCCAGGGCGATGATGCTGTCGATAGGGTTAGACATTCATCTGAAGAAAATACGCCCTATGCGGTGGCATTTCTGGATCTTAACATGCCGCCGGGACCGGATGGCCAATGGACCGCTGAACAAATACAGAGATTGGATCCGAGCATTAACATTGTGGTGGTTACCGGTTACCGCGCTGGCCCCCATGGTGAGGCGGCCAACCGAAACAATATCACCGATAAACTGCTCTATTTGCAAAAGCCTTTTCATCACCTGGAAATCATTCAATTTGCCACGGCCTTGAGTGCCAAATGGAAGGCGGAGAGACAGCTTCTGGCGCTTCATTCGGACCTGGAAGCCTTAGTTGAAAAGAGAACGGCGGAACTGGTGCAATCCAACAAGCAGCTGAAAATTGAAATCGACAACGGCAAGCGGATGCAATTGGAACTGCTAGATAGCTTTGAAAATTTAAAAAAAGTGATGAACTCGACTGTTCAGGCCATCACAACGACCATTGAAAAACGGGATCCCTACACATCCGGCCATCAGCAGAGAGTAGCGGACCTGAGCCGGGTTATTGCACGGGAAATCGGATTTTCAAAAAATGAAATTGAGGGGATTTATATCGCAGCGGCTATCCACGATATCGGTAAAATATCCTTGCCGGCAGAAATTTTATCCAAACCGATACCGCTATCCGACATTGAGATTAGTTTGATACAAGCCCACTCCCAAACCGGTTACGACATTTTAAAAGGCATTGATTTCCCCTGGCCCATCGCCGAAATCGTTCTGCAACACCATGAGAGACTGGACGGCTCCGGCTATCCTCGCGGCCTGGTCGGGGATGATATTCTGATAGCGGCTCGCATAATAGGTGTCGCCGACGTGGTCGAGACCATGGCCTCCCACCGTCCCTATCGACCCTCAATCGGGATTGACAAGGCGCTTGAAGAAATCACCCAGAATAAAGGTGTACTCTATGATCCCCTGGTTGTTGACGTCTGTCTGGAAATCTTCAATACCAAAGGATTTCAATTGCCGAGTTAGCCTGTGAATGTTTACCTTTTTGCTTGAAATCCGATCTAAATTCGGGTATCAGAAGAGGGACAAAAATATCAATATGCCCGGGTGGCGGAATAGGTAGACGCAAGGGACTTAAAATCCCTCGAGGTTTAATCCTCGTGCCGGTTCAATTCCGGCCCCGGGCACCAATAAAATCAGGGGATTGGCCAATATCAGCCGATCCCCTTTCTTTTTTTATATCGTTGATGGTGACCATTTGGATTTGAAGGTAGGATTCTTGCTTTTTTGTGACCATTCTTAGACCCGCATTGTTGACGATATTATATCTGCTGACGCCTATGGGATAGTCTTTATCGCAAAGAGGAGGTCGTCGGCCAATGGTTTGGCGATTTCCTGCATCCGGATGATACCGATTTTTTTAAAGTAAATTTTCCTAAATATATGGAAAACCGTGACATAGTGCGGGGTATCGAGTTTCGGCTGCGTCGCAAGGACGGCGCTTATTTATTGGCTGAATACACAGCCAATTTCGGTCGTGATGATCAGGATAACTTTGTTCAAACCCATTGTGTCTTTCAGGATATAACTGAAAATAGAAAAATTGAGGAATCCCTGCTTGAGAGCGAACAAAATTATCGTCACCTTGTGAAACATGCGCCAACGGCGATCTATGAGATCGATACCATCAAGCTCAGGTTCAAGAGCGTCAATGACGCCATGTGCCAGTTTTTAGGC
>JBAVYC010000958.1:0-2028 GCA_049698595.1 Desulfobacterales bacterium
TTTATATACCCTCTGGACCCCCCATTAGCCCTCTTACCAAGTCATATTTTTTATGCTGGGGCTTTTTTGATCTTTGAGTGGGGATTAAAAAAGAATCGTTCGGTACCGTTATAATCGATAAATGTGCTGCAAAAAGGAATCGAGCAGAAGATCATAAAAAATGTCGATACGAACATTCTGTCCGCCTTTCTGTTTAATCCGATTTCTCGTCTCGCAAATCCGCGGTTGTGTCATGGTCTGTATATGAATGCAGAGAATCTTGAATTTGCGTTTACAATGGCCTGGGATGCCATAAGACTCTAAAAAACTTAAAAATTTTACGAATAGCAATAACGAACATTCGGTTATTAATGCAACACGGTATAAGCGTAAGCCAAGGAGGTGAACATGCATTACCGAACAGTGCCTAAAAACGGCGACGAATTGTCCATCCTGGGATTTGGCTGTATGCGCCTGCCCCTTACCAAAGAACGGCAGATTGACGAACCCCGTGCAATTCGCCAAATCCGTGATGCCATCGATCAGGGAGTCAACTACCTGGATACGGCCTGGCCCTACCACGCCGGGGAAAGTGAGAATGTCCTGGGCCGCGCCCTTTCCGACGGCTATCGCGAGCGGGTCAAGATCGCTACCAAACTGCCCTCCTGGATGATCAAAGAGTGGGAGGACATGGACTTCTACCTCAACGCCCAGCTGGAAAAACTTAAAACGGATCACATTGACTACTACCTTATCCACGGGCTGGCCGGGGATCTGTGGGACCGCCTCGAATCACTCGGTGTGTCGGATTTTCTTGACCAGGCCAGGGCGGATGGCCGCATTATTAATGCGGGCTTTTCCTTCCACGGCATCCTGGATGACTTCAAACGCATCGTGGATGCCTATCCCTGGATCTTCTGTCAGATACAGTACAATTATCTCGATGAAAATAACCAGGCCGGCACCGAAGGACTTGAATATGCCGCCTCAAAGGACCTGGGGGTGGTGATCATGGAACCGTTGCGCGGCGGTAACCTGGGATTGCCCACCCCGCCGCCGGATGTGAAGGCCATCTGGCAAAAAGCAGCAAAAAAACGCACACCCGTGGAATGGGCCCTGCGTTGGGTGTGGAACCGTCCTGAAGTAACTGTGGTGCTTTCCGGGATGAACGAGGAATCACACATAGCAGAGAACCTGGCCATTGCCGACAAGGCTTTGCCCAATTTGCTGACAGAAGCGGAATTGAAACTGGTTGAAGAGGCGGGCCGGACGTACAGGACGTTGATGAAAGTTCCCTGCACAGGATGCGGCTATTGCATGCCCTGCCCTTCGGAGGTGTCCATCCCCCGCTGCTTTGACATCTACAACAAGATGCACTTGTTCGGCAATGATGTCGAGGCGAAATTCAGTTATGCCTTGAGCATGGGAGGCGCTTTCAGCGGAACCCGTTCCTATGCGTCTCAATGTGTTCGCTGTGAAGAATGTTTGGAGAAGTGTCCCCAGCACATCGAAATCCCGGACTTTCTGGAAATGGTTGCTGAAGAAATGGAAGACGAAGACCTGGAAAAAAGAATCGCCATCGGCAAAAAGATGCTCAACATGGAATAAAATTTAATGCCCTGATCTACGCAAACGAGAACTGAACCAAGGGCTGCACTGGCAAGGCAAAACCGCCTTCTATGTTTCCCAGGGAGCCGGCATCTATGGACCGCGGATACGGCTGGGCAGCAACAACGAAATCAACCTGATACGACTTAAACCGAAAGAATAAAATAAGGAAGACTCTCATGACATGCGGCAATATCGGTACTTCGATAAGATCCGCCCTCATCATAATGAGCCTTACAGTTATACTGTTTTCCGGCTGCAGCGTTAAAAATCACACACAAATGGAGCGTGAAAAACGGATGCAAAGTTCTCCACAATTCAAAGAAGGCAAATTTGTTAATCCCATAGAAGCCCCCATGATGGCCCCGGGTTCAACCTGGAAGTACATCAAGAAGAGCTACTTTTCCAAAAGAATAGACCCGAAGCCCACTGGAAAACTGC
>JBAVYC010000959.1:0-3303 GCA_049698595.1 Desulfobacterales bacterium
GGAAAAGAATAATTCGCCTCTGTGCTCTCTGTGCCTCGAGCGCAGCGGGTGGTAAAAATCAGGCAGTCACGGTGGTCTGCCCTACACTCTGAATTTTAATTTAAGGCCATGATATTTTTTTTAAAAAACCCTATCCATGTCGATTTAAAGGAAAACAGCATCATTGGAAAAGATGGTCGCATAATATCGATCGATAGAAATGTTCGTCCCGGGTGGTACATGATCGAGCTAAAGTTGGCGTCAAAATCTCCATCCGGAACGATAACGTTATGTTACAACGATGATAAATTTGGTGCCACCAAAACCATTGAATTAGAATATAAAAGTAACAAGCTGATCAAGCGGCTGCATTTTTTCGAAAAAAAATCACACAATCTCTATTTTTTGCTGGATAATGAATCGAATGAATTTCATTTTGAGCATCTTCGTCTTGCCAGGGTTCTCAGATGGTTTGCTATAGATCGAATGCTCAAAAAAATTCAAACTAAGCATCCTGAGTATAGCGGAAGGTCTTTAAAAAATATAAAAAAATCGCTGAAAAATAAAGCCCTTGAAAGGGAACAAATTTTTAGCGACATCACTAAAAATCACTATGATGAGCTTTTCCAAATAGCCGCGCCGCTTTCAAGCTATCAGCAATGGATCCAAAAGGTGGAACGGCCGGAGCGTCTTAACCTCAAAAACAAGGCCGCTGCTTCAGATTTAAAATTCAGGCCGCTGATATCGCTGGTTGTTCCGACCTACAACACACCGATTGTCTATCTGCGCCGCTGCATCGAATCGGTCATCAGCCAATCCTATGCCAATTGGGAATTGTGTATCGCCGATGATGCATCCACGGACCAGGAGGTCAAACAAACTCTAAAAAACTACGCTTCCCAGGACAAACGCCTAAAACTGAAATTGCGCAAATTCAACGGCCACATTTCAGAAGCAAGTAATTCGGCCCTGCAATTCGCCCGGGGTGATTTTGTCGCTTTTTTGGATCATGACGATGAACTGGCGCCGGATGCATTATATCATGTCGTTAAAACCATCAATGAAAAGCCGGATGCCAAAATAATTTATAGCGATGAAGACAAAATCGATGCCGAAGATAACCGCTATGATCCGCATTTTAAGCCGGACTGGAGCCCTGACCTGCTTTATTCGCAAAATTATATATCCCACCTCTGTGTTTACGACAGCAAGCTAATAAACGCTGTAGGAGGGTTTCGTAAAGGTTATGAAGGCAGCCAAGACCACGATTTATTGTTGCGTTGTGTTGATTTGGTAAAACCCGATGAAATCGTGCACATTCCAAAGATTCTCTATCATTGGCGCTCCGTCAGCGGGTCGACGGCTTTGACCGCTGCAGAGAAGAACTACACAACCAAAGCCGGCGTAAAAGCGCTGGCAGACTACTTCGGGTCTAAAAACACCCCTGTAAATGTTAGGGTAGGTATGCTGCCGAATACCTATAAAATCGATTATGCTATTTCAGAACCACATCCGAAAGTATCCTTGATCATTCCGACTCGCAATCAACACCGGGTTTTATCAAAATGTATAGACAGCATACTGGAAAAAACGAAATATCCAAATTTTGAAATTCTTATTATCAATAATAAAACAACTGATCCTGAATCACTAGAGTATTTTCGCGACATTCAGCAGCATCCTAAAATACGAATCATTGATTATGACCATCCCTTTAATTTTTCATCGATAAATAATTTTGGTATAAATCATGCGTTAGGTACAGTTGTCGGTCTTCTCAATAATGATATCGAAGTCATTTCTCCTGATTGGCTAGGCGAGATGCTCAAGCATGTGGCTAGACCTGAAATTGGATGTGTGGGTGCCAAGCTATATTATCCGGACGGTAAGATTCAACACGCGGGGGTAATCCTTGGAATCGGCGGCGTTGCCGGTCATTCGCATAAATATTTTAATCGGGATGAACACGGCTATTTTAGTCGTTTGAAAATTATTCAAAATGTCTCTGACGTTACGGCCGCCTGTTTGCTGGTTCGCAAAGACGTGTACGAAGAAGTTTGCGGATTGAATGAGAGATTGGCAGTTGCTTTCAATGACGTCGATTTTTGTTTAAAGGTGCGCGAGGCCGGTTATCGGAATATTTGGACACCCTATGCGGAATTGTACCATCACGAGTCAATTAGCCGGGGTTATGAAAATACACCTGCAAAACAAAAACGGTTTTCAAAAGAAGTGAGCTTAATGAAAATGCTATGGCAAGGAAAATTGGATCAAGACCCTTACTATAACCCGAATTTAACCAAAGACCATGAGAATTTTGCAATAGAACTGGGGGGATGAATTTAAATATGGGATGGATTTTAAACGATATTTATTTATTCACCGCCCCGATGAAATAAGTGCAAAAGAGATTTCATTGGGCAGGCAAAGGCGCAAAGAGCGCAGAGGTTTAATTATTTTTTTAAATTGGCTACTTGATTTTTGATAGGTAACATGTTACCTTTTGTGTGTCGAAAGGGGGTGCCTTTCATGGGACTCAATTCAGCGCAAAAAATGAGGCAATATAGAGCCAGACTGAAAGCATCAGGGCTACGCCCCATCCAGTTATGGCTGCCGGATATCCGCTCACAAAAAATCATTGATGAGGTCCGAAAACAATCCATTCGTGTCAGTTCCGATTCCCAAGATTCCCGCATCACGGATTTCGTGGAATCCGTGATGGATCATGAGGGGTGGGAATGAAACGTGGCGATGTGGTCCTGGTGGTTGTTCCCGGTGATTACGGTAAGCCCAGGCCCGCGGTGGTAGTACAGACGGATCTGGTTAACGATACTCATTCCAGTGTTGTGGTGTGCCCTGTAACAAGCCACCTTCAAGATGCCGAACTGTTCCGCTTAACCATTGAGCCTTCTCCGGATAGTGGACTGCAAAAAACTTCCCAAATCATGGTCGATAAAATCGTTGCTGTACGAAGGGATAAGATTCGAGAAGTGATTGGGAGTCTTGATGAAGCGCTGAAGATCAGATTGAACAGATCTTTGGCATTCTGGTTGGGTCTTGGATGATTCCATAATACAATGACTGAGGCAACCCTACTATTCCGCCATTTCTTCCGACCAACAGCATGGGTGATTTAGACAGTCTTAGCGCTGAAGGCCTGCGATTTTTGCAAGGTTGGGGTTAAGTCCGACTGAATCCATTAAGATTATTTTTAATTTTAGCATTTATTTTTTTAAGGGTTGGTTTGGAAACACCAGCAGTTTTGGCATAGGTTTGAAAATCAAATTGAGCCTCTTTGGGGAAATTTTTGTTTTCGCGTTTCTA
>JBAVYC010000960.1:0-1920 GCA_049698595.1 Desulfobacterales bacterium
AGCCGGTTCATATTGCGGGTCCAGCTTCAGCGCTTTGTCGAATGCTGCCAATGCCTCCGATTTCCGGCCTAATTGAGCATAACAGATACCTAAATTTCCATACACTTGGGGAATTGCATTTACAATCCGTTCAGCTGCAACAAAGGTATGAATGGCTTTTTCCCACTCACGCCTTTCCATAAGTTTTACCCCAAAATGAAATTGTTCCTGGGCTTTGGTATAAGTCTCCAGGTCCGTACCATGTTGTTCTCTAACGAGATTTTCCAAATCAGCAAGCAAACTTTTAGCTTGTTGGTAAATGTTGGTCTTGATGTCACTCAGACGGGTGGCCTTATCCAGGCATTTGGCCATGTTGGAAATATCTAACTTTTTTTTATATGCAACACCAAGGTTAAAATAGGCTTCGGCAAAATAAGGAAAGATATCAACAGCTTTTCTAAAGTGAGAAATCGCTTCATCAATTTGACCCTTAATCGCATACAATGTTCCCATTCCATATTGGACCATGTGATAGCTCGGATACTGCAACAGGAGTTCTGTCAGCTGCTTTTCAGCTTTTCTCAGCTTTTTTCTTTCAATTAGCGCAAGCGCCTTGTCTACCGCCTCATCAACTTTTTCGTTTAATATGATGGTAAAGGATTTGCCACCAGAGTTTCTGTATTTATGCTCCGCATATTTCTCGGCAGTTTTGTAATATGAGCAGTTTCCGCAGGAGGCATTTCGTATTCGAGCACAACATATGGGGCAGACCATCGTTTTATCGTATTGATTACAAGTACGTTTACCTTTGGCTCGATCACAGATGATGCATTTTCGTTTCATTTCAATTCCTGTCTTTTTGTAAATCGTTGACCAATTGATCTACTGATCCAACAAATCAGGCCGGCATTGTTTAAGGAACTTTCGACAAACGCTATGTTGTATTCTTTTACCACAACATATTGCGATAGTAAACCAAAGTCAATCGATATATTGTATTGGAGATTAGTTTACTATAGATAGTCGGACAGCTATTTCAGAGATAGAATCTTGAACGAAATTGCAGGTTATAGTTGCTTTTTACAATCAGGATCAGAAACCTTAATTAATCATTTCTCGTTCACAGTATCCATGCTAATATTGGTCATGATACCAGATAATTGGCAATAGAGGATATAAGGATGGAACAGAATCAAAACATTCCTGATACCATGTGCTCCCGTATCAAAAGGATGCTGGCGCCGCCGGTTTTTGAAGACGAAGAAAAGACACGGGTCGCTATGATTCTCGGCGTTATCCTGTGGTCGGCAGTTGCGGTGGTGAGTATTCTGATCATTACATGGCTCATAACAGGAAAATCCCATGAATTGGGTCCCTATGCCTTTGCGGCCAACACTCTTATTGTTGCAGTGGCCATCGGTCTGCTTTTTTTGATTCGTGCCGGTTATGTAAAATCTGCCGGAATTGCATTTGTTGCTTTTTGCTGGAGCAATATGACTTTTCAGGCATTTACTTCAGACGGCGTGCGTGGATCCGCTGCCATTATTTATATTGCGATTATGGTACTTGGCGGTTTGTTGCTGGGCTGGCGTGCGAGTATAGGAATTGCTGTATTGAGCACGCTGTCCATCTGGATACTCACCTATGCTGAAGAAATCGGTTTTATGAGTTTTCAACGGGTTGGGACCTACGAGACGGCGCTTGAGGCAACAGGTGTGTTTTTCCTGATAGTCGTGTTTCTGACATTAACCACCACCGGGCTCAGCAATGCGCTGAGACGGGCCCGCAGTAGCGAACATTCCTTAAAAGAAAGCAATCGCGCATTGCAACAAAATTTGGAGCAACTGGCGCAACGCGAGAAAGCATTGCGTGACAGCGAAGAAAGATTCCGTCTGCTCGCCGAAAACGTCGTCGACAATATCTGGATCCTGGACCCAAACG
>JBAVYC010000961.1:0-3316 GCA_049698595.1 Desulfobacterales bacterium
CCGGCAAATCGGCATTGCGCTCGGCGATTCGTTTTTGTGTCTCGACCGCACACCTCACAGCATCCACCACACTGGCAAATTCGGCCAAAACATTATCACCAGGAGAATCGACGACACGACCTTTGTGCTCATTTACCAAAACTGTAATGGCATCGCGGTATTCGGTCAAAGTTCGGATGGTCGCCTCTTCATCATCTCCCATCAGGCGACTGTATCCCACAGCGTCAGCACTGAGGATGGCGGTGAGTTTGCGTTTAAAACCTTCATCTGCCATTAGAGGGCTCCTTAATTAAGGTTTCTAAACGATTGTTGCAGGAACAATTTATTCTGGAATAAATTTAGTATTATATAAAAAGGTTAGACGGTCAATGTCAATAATAAAAAGATATTTTTTAAAAAGTGGCAATTAAAAGGTTTTCAGGTATTTGTTCAAAGTCTAAATATCAGCCTGATACAAATGCATTGAGATATTGTTTAGAAAACCTTGCCTGTGCAAAACTCTGATATCATAAATATCACAAATTACCCCAAACTACAGATAAGTAGATGTAATTCCAACTCTTGTAAAAATGCATATATCGTAATCTGATATCACAGATTCTAAAGACCGGTCAAATTGGCATAGATGTTTACATTATCTGCAAAAATTCAGAGCTCAAGATAGTTGGTTTTGTTGGAAATATCGGTAACAAAATGTTCAGTGGCGGTTTTCGACCGCTGCAACTTTGTGGTTGGACGATTCCATTTTCAATAAGTCAACAAGCCAGCAACGTGCCCATCCATCTCCCCTTAAGGATTTACAATCGCTGGATCAGATAAACAAATACCGGCAGGCGGCTTTCCTCTTTTATTTTGTAAAACCGTGGCAAAAGTTCTCTTTTCTTGGGACTATCCTTTAAGGGTGATAAATATACGGCACCTTTTGATTTTATTTTTACCTTGGCATGTTTTAAAAGGTGGGCCAGGGAAGCTTCATGCTCAGGTGATAAATTATCACCTGCGATGAAATTACCAGTGACTTCTATTCGATCAAAAGCTTCATTGATTTTTATCATTTTTTCAAAGGCTTCTTTTGCCTGTTCAGTTGTAATCGGTTTGCCTATCAGGGAGAGGGTCTTTGAATCAATGGATTCAAATCCAATATTAATATAGGTGTAAAAGGGCAATCGATTCAATTGGTCCAACAAAGCCTGCCCCGCTCCTAAGAACGAACCCACACTGCCAAAGAGATACAAAAACGGTTTTTGATCCATGCGCTGCCTGAATCCAAATACATGATACGCCTCTTCTGCGGCAAAACAAATTAAGTCCCCCCCTGCGGCAAGGGCATCATGATTGCCAAGGAAAAGAGCATGATAATTGCCTAAATTGGCACCAAAATGATCTTTCAAAGCCCCAAGCTGGTCATGGATATTCTCTTTTGATCTTATTTGAAATTTCTGGTCTGTTTTAACACAGCAAAATTTACAATGATAAAGACATCCATCCGCAATGGTCAATGGAATGATATCATAATCAACATGCCGCGTATCAGGCGGAAGTACTGAAACCCTGCCGCCGATAATTTTATTCAACTGCTGGGAGCGTTCATAAAGAATCCTGTCATCATTGGCCAGTATCCGTTCTATAAGATCCTTTGCATGAGGGTACAATCCTTTTGAATTTGCCATATACAGGTCGGCAAACAATTGGGACCATTCTGCCAAGGCACTCATAACCACGGGATTGGAAAAATATTTGATTTCCCATACTGGGTTGCTGGGATATGGCAAACAAGGCAGATAATATTCCCCCATCCAGGAAATAATCCCATCATCGCCGCTTTTATCACCCACAGTATAATAAACCCAATCGTTTCCGGCAGTCCGTTTAAATTGCTCTGCCGGATGGGGCCAGTCAGATTTAAGTCCGCGAATTGATTTGATCTCACCATTCAAGTTAAAGCAAAACTCAAAATCAGGAGTCTTGATTTCTGAATATTTACCAAACCGCAAAGGGAAAGTCTGTTTGACTAATTTATCAGGGCCGACTTTTTGAACATTAATCATTAAATGCTGCTGTAAAAAATTCATTTTGTTTTCAACGGCGGGCTCAAAGTTAGTATGTAGAACTGCATATCATCACATTTGGAATGTTATATAGAAAAACGCTAATAAGATCGGGATACAGATAAATTGAGAATACATGCAAAATCGCCAAACTACAGCCCCCTGTGTCAGGATAGATGTCGTCTTCCCATGACGGGTTTTGTTTGAATAAGAGTGGGCGAAGGAGTATACAGGGAAAATGAAACAATATTCTGAAGAATTCAAAGCAGCCATGATAGCCAAGATGCTACCCCCTCACAACGTCAGTGTGCCGGAGTTGGCAAACCAAACCGGTATCCCCAAGGATACACTCTACGCATGGCGCATAAAAAACAGAAAGAGTCGGGCCGCCACTTCATCTAAAAATACCAACACGGAAGGCCTTTCAAGTGAGGACAAATTCAACATCGTCATTGAAACCTCCACCATGAATGAAGCTGAAATCAGCATGTACTGCCGTCGCAAAGGACTTTTTGCCGAGCAAATAACCGGTTGGAAACAGCTGTGTCTCAACGCAAATATGCCGCTACAGACAAAGGCGAATCAGGCTAAGATCCGCCGCCAGGCCCAAGAGAACAAGCAACTCAAGGCCGAGCTGAGGCGCAAGGATAAAGCCCTGGCCGAGACAGCTGCCCTGTTGGTCCTGAAAAAAAAAGCCCGACAAATCTGGGGGGACCCAGAGGACGAATGACAACTTTTCCGGATCGACAAAAGGCCGTTGAATTAATAGACAATGCCTGCTTTGCTGGGGCTCGATTGTCTGCGGCCTGCGACATAGTGGATGTCTCGCCACGGACCGTGCAACGATGGCGGGGGCAAGAAAAGCCTGACGGACGTAAAGCTGCCGCCCAGCAGCGAACACCCGGAAACAAGCTTTCGCAACGGGAACAGGATAAGATTTTGACGATCTGCAATCAACCGGAATTTGCCAACATGCCGCCCAATCAAATCGTACCGGCACTGGCCGACCAAGGTACCTATATTGCTTCGGAATCAAGTTTCTATCGGGTGTTACGAAAGGCCGATCAGTTGGCTCATCGGGGTAAAGCAAAACCACCGACACATAAGCACCCCGAATCCCTTGAGGCCAGTGGCCCCAATCAACTCTGGAGTTGGGACATAACCTATCTGCCGACCATCGTAAAAGGGCTCTTTTTCTATCTGTATATGATCATGGACGTATACAGCCGTAAAATCGTCGGATGGGAGGTCTTCGATACCGAATCAGC
>JBAVYC010000962.1:0-2217 GCA_049698595.1 Desulfobacterales bacterium
ACCCATAGGCGAAGAATTCCGGGGCAACATGGAGCAGCCCACTCTTGGCGGAGTTGTTGTCGGTATAGCGTTTGTCCTGATTAATACCGCGATCCTCGCCATTGAGATAATATACCGAAACAGGCAGAGAAAAGTTCTCAAAATCAAAGTTGCGATAAAGCTCCACGCCGGTCGATTTCCAAGATTCCAGCGTGATCAGGCCGTTGTTGGCATTATATTGCTCATCCCACCAGATTCGGGAGGCGTACTCCTCGCTGAAATACGGGTAAATGGCACCGGCTTTCAGCTCTGTTTCCCAAGGTAAACGAACGGTCAGATAAGCCCAGTCGATATCAACGTCCACATCTGCGCTCCCCGAACGCGTGATATCGGACCCCAGGACCGGCGTTGCCTCGGCATCAACCCTCAATTGTGGCGCCACCGTAATCTGTAGCCAGTCATTTAGTTGTTTGTCGAAAAAAAGCCACACGTCGCTGATGCCAGCCCCAAAGGAGTTGTGTTGGCTGTCATCGTCAAGCGTGGAAGTGGTGACGTCGCCCCGACTTTGATCCGCCAGAAAAAACTTGAAATGGCCGCCAACAACGGTTTGCTTGCCCAACGCTTCTGAAACGACCTCATAGGCTGAGGGCTGTTGTTTGATTTCTTCGACGGATTCGGAAACCGTCTCGGCTTCCTTGGCCTGCTCTTCCTGTTTTTTCTCCAACGCCTCTATTTTCTTTTGGAGTTGCTCGAGCTGATTTTTAAGGTCCGCTACGTCTTGGGACCTCGCGATTCCTGTGCTAAAAATTAAAAGCGCACAAACAAATGTCAAAACAACCGTATACTTCATCTCTTTCCTCCTTTCTGGCAAATTGAATCTGTTGAAGCCATGTAAATCTAACATTTTAAATTGCCGACGCTATTTATCTAGTAAGAGGCTGACGATCTAGATACCCTTGTTTGTGCATCATTGTGTCGGAGCAGGGTTCAGGGTGTCTTTATTCCTGCTGCTGGCCGCTTTCTCCCATAGTTTGTTCTCCGACTCCGTGTTCAAGTAAAGCATTGCGATCAAGTTGCTTAAAAGCGGCAGCAGGTTGCGCAGATTTTTGGCCTTTTTTAAATTGGCCGCAAGGATCGCCGCCCGGGTGGTTTCCCATACGTGCGGAATCGCTGTCCACGCGAGGGAGAGAATCGTGGCTACCCGCTGCTGGGAAATTCCCAGATAGCGCAAGGGTAACAGTACCCGCGCCAAACCGCGTGTCAGCTCCTCCGGGGAGGTTGTCCTCATAAGCAGACAGCTTGCAATGAGCAAAAAAAGAATTCGGGAGGTAAAAAGCGCCCCCGTGCATAAACCTTCATAGGTAATTTTAAAAGACGCGATCGTTGCGACGGTATTTGCGCCCGAGTTGAAAAATACCGGCAGCAAGAAAGCAACCGCGAGCAACGACGAATATCTTTTTGTCTTTGAAACGAAAAAAGCAAATGGTGTCTTGGAAACGGCTGCCAGAGCGGCCAAGGGAAAAAACAGCCCCAGGTAAAACCAAAAGTTGCTGAAAAAAAGGACAGCTAAAGCCAGGACAAAAACAGCGCTGATTTTTATCTCCGCAGGCAACCGGTGAAGCAAAGAGCTTCCGGGCACGTAATGCCGTATCATCGAATCCTCGCCCGCCGCCGGGATCTTTGCGAGCCGATCTTGTTGCGGATTTTCAGACAGGCTGCGGCAAACCCCGCCTGCCACGACCCCGACCACCCAACCGGTCGCCACGGCGCCAATGCTCAACCACGGTAAAAAAACGAAGATGCCCTCGTGTTTGACCAGCAATAGATAGGCCAAATACAGTTGCACCAAATTGTGGCAAAAAGCACCGATGATGCTGATTCCGATAATACTGAGGCGGAATCGGCGATGAACACCGGACAGCCAATAGAAAAATCCCATGATCAAGGTACTCAAAACAGCGCCTGAAAAACTCAGGATGAAGGTCGGCGACATAAATGTCCCCATGATAAAAGCACTTAAAACAGTGCGCAAAACCGCTACTTCCAGGGCATAGCGGAAACCGAGAACAACCATGGCAGTCAAGGTCAGCATATTGGCCAGCCCCAGTCGCAGGCCGGGGATCGGATGCGGAATCAATGACTCGGCGATTTGCAGCACACAGGCAAAGGCCACCAGGAGTGCGATTTTATAAACCTTGTGATCTTTTTGAATTTCGGTCATTTTTTTCTTATCTTCCT
>JBAVYC010000963.1:0-2087 GCA_049698595.1 Desulfobacterales bacterium
CAGAGGACCAGGTTTTCGTTAATAGAATAAATTCAAGATTTTGGACTTTTTTAAACAGCCGGCGGTATCCGACCTGCAGTTTTTTCAACAAATCGCGTCGATTTTTTAAAAGCTCGCTTATCTCAAATTTTAAATCCTCAATTCTCGGGACATGCGATCGCGTTCGGCGGTTATCAGTGAGATCAGCGCATCATGGTTTGCCAGGTGCTGCTCGTAGGATTCAATTTCCGCCAGTAGTTTATCCTGTTCGAATACAGGAAAGGCCAAACCGACGGACAATATCAGGAGAACGTTAGATATTTTTTTGGATACGCCAACCATATGAGTTTTTCCTCTGGTGAAAGCTATCTAAACATACTTATGGAGTACTCCATCTCTCCTTGAAACTGTTACAGACAGAGCCGATTTTCTCTGACCTGGCTCTCCGAGCCGTAGGGTCTACCTACGAGCCGGAGGCCCAAAGGACCAGGTTTTGAATACTGAATCAACATATCTATTCTGACATTGTTTCCTGAAGGCTGCCGAAATCGCGTATCCAGGGTTTCAGCGGGGCAAAATGCACGGCGGCTTTTTCGGCATCAACGCGCTTTGAAAAATTGCCGTATATGGCGATATATAAATCCCGTCCTTTCTGCTTTCTGCGATAATAGGAAAAAATGCCCTCCTGGGTTTGTCTTTTGATCAGGTCTCTTACTGCTTGCTCGCTGCTCACCGCCGCCAGTTGCAGGGTGAAGTGTTTGGAATTTCGCTTCCTTATCCAAGCGCTACTCTCAATACGGGGTGATTTGCCGGCCGCAGCCACAGGCTTGGATTTGGGTTCCTTTTTGATTTGGGGCACTGCTGCCGGACCGGGATCTTCACCTCCCAGACATTCGGCCACGGCAAATTCGTTGCCCTGGCTGATCTGTTTATATTTTGTCCAGAAAGCAGTATCGACTTTTTTATGGACGGTCGGAACGTTTTTACTGCGGTAACGGGCCACCTGTGAGGGCCCGCCGTTATATGCAGAATACGTTGCGCGCGCCAGATTAGCCAAACCACCGTCTTTTTTATGCTCATGCCGCTTCAGCGCATAATTGACCATGAATTTGAACAGTATTTCGCCTCCTGCACGGACATTATAGGTGATATCCCAGCGTAACTTTGCGGGGGAATAGAACCCGCGCCATACCTTTTCATTGATCTGCAACATACCGATATCACCGGTTCCGGAAATAAGCGGAACAATTTTGCGCTTCGCCACAATATATTGACGCCAGCAGCTTTCCTGCCATGCTGTTGCCAGCATCAAATTGCGGAAAACACGGGCGTGCTCCTGGGTGATGGTTGCTGAGTTTATGCGCTCATCAGCCTCTTCTATCAATAGGTCACGAATTTCACGCAGATAAGGATCCAACTCAGCGGTAGTCGGTACCCAACGATTCAGACGATCCCAACGGCTTGCCGCAAATGCCGGTTTGATCAACTGCAGTTTGAAACTAATTTTTTTTTTTAGCGGAGCAATTTCTTGAGGGTTTCCGAACTCAAACAGTTGTTGCAGTACCGGATCGATTTCGACCGGATATTTAAGCGGATCAATGGAAGGATTGTCATTCAGCAAACGCGCCAGGCGTCTTAAACCATCCGTGGATATATCCAGACCCGCTGCAGGTCCCAATCGATCCAGTGCCTTGAGGGCGTCAGCCGCCGTTAGGAACGACAAAAAAGGCAGTAGATTGTGTTCCGGCGAATGATTGCTGATCTCCTGCATTACCGGCTCCAACCGCTCCCAGCTGCGGACAAACAGCATTTTCACAGGGTCGGGACCGTTTTTTTTAAGATTTGAAGCGAGAATAAATTGAATTTGGTAGCGTATGTCCAGAAGTATATCAAGCAGGGTCGAACGAAGTGCTTCCGAGCGCGTTGCAGCGGCCACCTCTTTTACGACAAAGGTCAGAAAAGCATCCCAGGCCTGACACCGTTGTTCCAGTTGCTGCACTTCAATCGCGGTCAGAACCGGTTCTGCCTCAGCCTGGGGAAGTTCTTCGACATCCAATATAAGGTTGACATCCAAGCCGTTGGGCCGGACCTTAACATGACCGATACGC
>JBAVYC010000964.1:0-3320 GCA_049698595.1 Desulfobacterales bacterium
CAGATATAGCGATACATGTCTTTAGAGAGCACTGCCGGATCCGACGGGATCAGGCAAAGCCTGAAAATAATCGCCAATAATATGATGATGCCGGTCAACTGCCAGGATGTTTCTTCCCCGGGCATCAAATTTAAGACCACAAAAACAGCGGTCAAATAAAGGAGGCTTAGAGACAGAAACATAATGACATAAAGCTGAATGCCCGCCAGGCCGGATAGTGCGGGAATGAGATCAATGATTTTGAAATTAATCCCATAGATCGCAGCAGATAGGCATCCCAATGCCGCGACAGCGGCGAAAATCGCTCGGGAGTTAAAGCTGTTTTTATTTTTATGACTGAGCTTTTCCAAATCCAACATTTCTATATGGCTGATCATAGAAAAACAAGTGAATATTTATTCCAAAAATAATCGGAACACATTTAAGCTCGAAAACTGCTTGATTTAACATTCTAATCTTGCTACTAAGCCCACATTTTCCAGTCGTAAAACGCTCTCTTGGTGATAGTCTTTTAATTTGATTTTGGTGTGAACATGGATGAGGTATCCTTGTTGAGTCCTGAAGTCTGGGTCGATCAAAACGGTTTCTGGAAGAGGCGATATTCGAGCACTTCAATGAGCTAAAAAGAAATGGGATTGTGAGTGTATTAAAAAGGCTGAAAAAATTGAAAAAAGAAAGCAATCCTTTCGTGAAGCGAAGAGTGAAACGGCCTTAGATGCAAGTCGTCTGTCAGAGATATTAAAGGCCAATCTTAACTATTCAGTCGTTGCGCTAGATCAACGATTTCCCTGCCTTGGGTCAGCCCGTCGATGAACCGTTGCGGGATGCCCGCCAAACCTACCTGGGCACCCGCCAGTGCGCCGGTGAGCATTGCTCTGGACATATTCTGCCCGCCGCGCGGTCCTTTAAACTATTATCATTCATCTGTCGATTACTTCTATCATTAAATTTAGTCTACCGTTTCTACACCGATTCAAAGTGGCGGATCATGCGATTCCGCATTTCGGCATCCGGCAGGCGGCCAAAGCCTGCCGCCATGTTGTCCACCATATGATGGGCTTTGGACGTGGCCGGAATCGAACAGGTGACGGCCGTATGAGAAACAACGAATTTCAAAAAATATTGTCCCCAGCTTTTACAGTCAAATTCGGCTGTCCATTCGGGTAACGGTTTGCCTTTTACTCTGTCAAAAAGATTACCTCTTTGGAAAGGTCGGTTAATCAGCGTGGCCATGCCGCGGTCAGCCGCTAAGGGCAACAGACGCTGCTCGGCACTGCGGTTGTCAATATTGTAAGTAAATTGAACAAAATCCAGTGACTCGTTTCGCATGATCTGTTCCAACTCGGCATGCGAACGGCCATGGGACGTCGTGATACCGATATAACGCACTTTGCCCTGCGCCTTCCAACCTTTGAGGGTGTTGAGGTGCGTTTTCCAGTCCCGCAGATTGTGGATTTGGATCAAATCAAATTTATTGACGCCCCACAGCCGGCTGGATTCTTCCATCTGCCGGATGCCCGATTGTTCTCCGTCCGTCCAGACTTTGGTGGCGGCAAAAAGGCTGCTTTTATTTTTTGTTGTTTTCAGCAGTTCACCGATAACTCTTTCAGAGGAGCCGTACATGGGGGATGAATCGATCAAGGCACCGCCGTTAGCGAAAAAAGTTTGTAGGACTTCAGCCAGATTAGACCTTGCAGCCTGGTTGTCTCCCGTGTCAAAGGTACGGGAGGTTCCGAGTCCTATAACGGGAAGCAATTCGCCCGATGATGGTATGATCCGTTTTAGTGCCACTGGTTCTTTGGCGAGCAGACCTGCCGGCGAGAGCGAAACCGTTGCCCAGGCCGCCCCCAAAGCGATGATAAAATTTCTCCGGGAAATCAAAATATCATTTGCTTTCATATCACTAACCTCCAGTTTTAGATGTTCGTTATGATCCCAATTGAGTCAACCTCGGTTAAGATTTGCCAGCGCTTCCTGGGTTTTGCCCAGTTTAAAAGATATCAACGCCCATATAGCGCTGAGAGGCACCGCTATAAAAGCAATCGCGGAAAGGGTAAAGCCCAGGCCCTGCAAGCCGGCAAAAGCCCAGGCACTGACGACATCACCGCCTCTGTAAATGGCCGTATCGATAAAGTTTTTGGCTTTGTATTTTTCTTCTTTGCTTAAAACGACGTATAGCATTTCACGCGCCGGTTTCATAACGGCGTAATTGCCCGCCCTGCGAATAATTTGCAACATGATAATCGTACCCAAAACCGGTGTTAACCCCAAGATTAGAAAACCAACGCCCAACAACAAGGGTATCAGTGCCAGGGTCCACCCCAGGCCCAAGTGCTTCACAATGCGACCCGTTAAAAACAACTGAACGATAATTGTCAGAGCATTTACCGAAAAATCCATTATGGCAAATACCGTTGTGCGATCAGCGGAATCGGCAAAATGGTCTCGAATAATATGAGCCTGCTGAAAATACAGGAAAGTCGCCAGGGTGGTGAACAACAGCATTAAAAGACAAATGCCGATTAAGTACGGAGATTTTAATACCAATTGAAAGGCGGCCAGTATCCCGCCGCCCATAGCTTGATCTTCGGCTTCGGTCGCGGTGGCATCTCCGGCTGCGGCCGCCCTTGCGATTGAGTTTTCCCTCCAGGCGATCAGCCGTTTGACGCAAAAGACGGCGCCTCCCAATAATCCGGCAGAAATTAGAAGCAGGTTGGTGGGTCCCAGGGGGACAGCCAAGGCCGCGGTCAAGGCCGGACCTGTCAACGCACCGGCAGTTCCCCCCGCGGCGATAAAACCAAAAAGCCGTTTCGCCTGGGTGCTGCGAAAGATATCCGCCATAAAACTCCAAAACACGGAAACGACGAAAAGACTAAAAACGCTGACCCAGATAAAAAACGCCCGTGCCACGACCGCATGGGTGATGTTCGATTTAAACAAAA
The DNA here is from genome assembly GCA_049698595.1 of Desulfobacterales bacterium. GTDB lineage: Bacteria > Desulfobacterota > Desulfobacteria > Desulfobacterales > JAFDCJ01 > JAFDCJ01. The sequence continues at coordinate 2,943 of JBAVYC010000964.1, forward strand.
CAAAGAACAGCAATATGTTGCCGATAAAAAAATAATAGACATAGGGTAAAAACCGCTTGCGTGGATAATGCGAGGTGATCCAGCCGAATAGGGGCACCACCGCCAGCATTGCCAAGAAAGTGCCGGTAAATAACCACTGTAAATTCTTAACACCGCCGGCGATACCCATCTCATCCCGCAGGGGGCGCAGGATATAGTAACTGCAAAGCAGTGTAAAAAAGTAAACGCAGGACCAGGAGAGGGCTTTCAGTTCCTGCGGTTCAACATTTACCAGTCGTTTTAGCCAGATATATATGCGTGAAGATCCGGGCGCGGGCACTGCGGCCTCGGAGTCGAACGGCTCGGCCACGATATTCTTATCCCTTGCAGGCTGAATTC
>JBAVYC010000965.1:0-2037 GCA_049698595.1 Desulfobacterales bacterium
TGGAGGGCGCTACCTACTTGGCGCGATTGGCCGCCGCCCGGGTTTCCATGAAACAAGGGGTGCGGATTGTTGAAGCCAGGGGCCGGAACCAACTCGAAGCGGTGGTGGTGGCCGGAGTCGATGCCGATGGTCGTATCGTCCGGGGAACAGAACGGATCTACGCCACCGACACCTTGGCTGTTGGTTATGGATTTTCGCCCAATATCGAACTGCCGCAGCAGGCCGGTTGTGCCATCAAATACAGTAAAGCAAGGGGCGGTTGGTTCGTGGATGTGAGTGATGCCATGATGACCACGGTGGGCGACATCTACGCCGTGGGTGAGGCAACCGGTATTGCCGGCGCCGGCAAATCCTTTATCGAAGGCCGGATTGCGGCTTGGGACATCCTCAAGCAGCGAAGCCTGGTGGATCGGCAGACATACGAATCGAATGCCGGACCCTTAATGCACCGGCGCAGCCGGCAGGTTCGATACGGCCGTTTTTTGAACCACCTGTGCCGGTTGCAACCGGGCTGCTATGCGGACATCCCCGATGAGACGGTGATTTGCCGATGCGAAGAGATCACAATGGGCACTATCCGCAGTCAGTTGAACAATAATTTTACCACCATGAACGGAATTAAGAAGGCCACCCGCAGCGGTATGGGAAATTGTCAGGGACGAACCTGCGGACCGATCCTTTTTGATATTCTCAGTGCCCACAGCCACCGGCCACCGGATGAAATCGGGTGTACCTCGGCTCGCGCACCGGTGAAAACGGTCACTTTAGGTGCCCTGGCGAAAATGACGGTAAACACTTCTCAAGACAATGGAAATCATAGCAACAGATAAGTAAAGAACCCAGGCCCATCGTAGATCCCGCGTTAGTTTGCGGGAAAGGACCTGGCATTGAATACTGAATAAAAGGGCTTCGGCGATATGATGGATCATTCCCATTGCAATCAAGAGAAACCGGCCATCGGCATCCTGATGCTGGAGACCACGTTTCCGAGAATACCCGGTGATATCGGCAACCCGGAGACCTTCGCCTTTCCCATCATTTATAAAACCGTCAGCGGAGCCTCTCCTAAAAAGGTGGTCATCGACGCGGATACTCGATTGATCGAGGAGTTTATCGATGCCGGTCATGCACTTGTGGCCCAGGGTGTTAAGGCCATCGCCACCAGCTGCGGTTTCTTGGCCCTGTTTCATCGACAGCTGGTCGAAGCCCTGTCCGTTCCTGTTTATACTTCCAGCCTGTTGCAGGTGCATTTGGCCGGTTCGGTGATCCGCAGGGATCAAAAAGTCGGAATTATCACGGCACGCCATCAATCTCTGACCGAAGCCCATTTCGCCGGTGTGGGCATTCAGGACTATCCTTTGGCGGTGGTGGGTATGGAGGACGCTGAGGAGTTCAGCGCTGTATTTATTGGCGGGAAACAGAAACTGAATGAGGCAAAATGTCGGCGCGAAATGCAGTCGACCACATTGAAACTGGTGAACGCGCACCCGGAAGTTGGGGCCATCGTTTTAGAGTGCACCAACATGCCGCCATATGCCGATGCAATCCGGCAGGCGACGGGCCTGCCCGTCTTCGATGTCGTCACCATGGTAAATTATGTCTATGGGGCATTGGCTAAAAATTTTCACTGAAATGGGCTTAAAAATAGCGACCATCACAGATCGATTAACATCTATAACGAAGGGGTCATAATGAGCCGATGGCCAGGAAAAGTGAAATGGGGTCGGACCACGGTGAACGCCTGACAATTAAGGATGTATCCTAAAAACCGTTCAGTTTTTTGGGCTCAACGCGGTGTTTTTTGACATAAAAAAAGGCATTAGCTATTTGCCCTGACCTCCCCTAAAAATAATATTTTCATGTCTCCATTTGCTTTATAACTTACAAAAAGGAGATACGGAGCGAGCACCATTATCCCACCAAACAAGCCCAGCACACCCAATGCAAGTCCACCAGGAGAGAAATGATGACGCCAGGCGAGCCATAGCCCAGAAAGCGTAAGAAAGCACAAAAAATCGAAATTGAACTGTCCAGGCC
>JBAVYC010000966.1:0-2041 GCA_049698595.1 Desulfobacterales bacterium
GCAGAGAGCTTAGGGCCCCAAGCATTGAAGGTTCCGATTCGAGTGTCGATTGACCCCCGCGCGGCGGTTCAAGCCCCACTTCCTCTCCTTTAAAGACTGGTTCGCCGGAGTTTAGCTCCAAATCCAGGCCTAATATTCGCCTTAAGCTGGGGTCAATCTCGCTGTGATAGGCAAGGGTGACCGGCTGCTGTTGGCTAAGCAAATGTGCCAAATGTATCAGTCCCTTGCGATTGATTTCAAAACCCAGTTGGGGTCCAATACGGTCCAAAGCCACGAGGGCATCGGATGCCGTGAAGAAGGCTAAATAACCTAACAGATTTCCGGATGGCCGGCCACCAAGATGGCGGCGAAAGACAGGCGTTAGATTTTTCCAGGCGGCTACGAATTGCTGACGGATTATATCCCGCTCGATGGTTGCGGTGGTTATTGCGGTGAAAAATTGATATCGGATGGTCAGCAGGGTATCCAGCAGGCGCCGGCGATCGTCTGCGGGCAGCTGGTATAAGCCGAGGGAATTAATCGTGTATACCAGATAGGCATCCCAGGCTTCCCAGTTTGCGGTTAATTGGGCAAGTTCAGCACCGGATAGGAACTCCGTTTCGACGCCAGGGGCAGGCCTTTCAGCGACATCGACATTTGTTAGTATCTTAATTTGAAGGGCGTGGGCGTTAACTGTTATCGTATCAGGTCTTAGGGTGTTCAACATTTGCTCGGCACGATTTTTTGATTCCGGCAGAAACAACGATTGCAGAAAAGTCTTTAGCTCGGAAACAGGCGGCGCCAGATCAATACGAATGGCGCTTAAATACTCATGGATGTGGGTACTAATCAACTCCCAGATCATCCCCACAACCCGGGTCGGGCGATGGTTGCGATCATAGAGCGTTGAATCCAGCGTTTCAAAATACAATTGCCAGGATTGGGTTTCGATCCTCGGGCGCTGCTCGAAAACGACGTAGCCTTTCCATTCGACAGGTGCCAAGCAGGTATTGCCAATGGATGTCCCTAACCGGGCTTCCGCTTTGACTTCAAATTGAAGATGCGAGCCTTTGCTGCGATAATTGGGAGCTGAAATTGTGATTCGTCGGCACCCTCCACCTTCATCGAACACGGTGGTGGCTTCACCCGGGTCGGTGAAAGCTGTTGCCACTACCAAGGAACGTAGAAGCGGGTAATCGATGGTAAGTGGCAGGTTGACTGTTTCGGCCACCGCCACGCCAATACTGTTTAGCATTCCGCCTAATAGACACCCCAGCAAAACGATCAACATTCGCCAATCTGAACGGAAAAAATTTAGCATCATTCGTCGCCCTTAAGTTCGGAATATTTTTTAAATGATTTCACGGTAATTTTTTCACATCCTTTTTATCTTCGACGGTACCGGTTACCTCAACTTTTTCGGCGATATGGTTCATTACCAGTTGATCGCCCATTGCCGTATTGGCAACCTCATAAATCATTCTCAACAGTTTCATTCAGCAAAATATAATAGTGGACTGAAATCGATCTATTTCCATCCGGGTGTTTTCTTATTTTGCCCTTGATTTCAACCTTCTTCTGCAAGAGGCTGATTAACTCCTGGGTTAAGCTGTTGTCTTCCAGAGCATAGATTTCTTCTTGATTCGTATAGAGGGCGATTTCAATAACCTTTCCGTTTTCATCCCAGTTATTTGGCATTATGATACCGATGATTTTAATACCCTGCATATATCCCCTCAATTCTGATTCCAGCCTTCTAAAAATAACAGAATCTTTCTGAAAGTCCCTTCGGGTGCGGTTCGACGCCTATCGAACGGGCGTTGAAATCTATTTTTGTGTAGATTTATTTCAAACTTAGATGCATACGAGATGCATACGTGCTAACAGTTTATAATTTAGCAAAGAATGTGCCATTTGCAGTGTCTGATTTAAATTCGCTGTTTCCTGGCGCTGGCATGCAAAGCTGCCGGCCGCAACTTTTGGATAAATATCAAATTGTTTGGATTTCTGGAGGGATCGAATTTATCTGCGACTGGAGAATTTATCTACAGGATGTTTACGG
>JBAVYC010000967.1:0-2012 GCA_049698595.1 Desulfobacterales bacterium
ATATTCTGTGGTGGCATTTATGCGGGTCTGAATATTGGACAATTCTTCTTGATGGGAAAGCGCACGTTTGATTGCGCCTGATGAATGATTCAATATCAGATGAATCACCTCTAACTCTTTGATATCACATTTACAATTGCCGGGGCAGGCAACCAGCAAGGCACCTATAAGTTGGTTTTCATGATAAACCGGAAAGGCTGAAATTTGGGTTGCTGAATGAAAGCTGTCCGGCACCAGGCGCGGGTCGATAGAATCTTTACTGATAAAAGTAATCCCATCCAGCTGAGTCAAGAGGGGAATGGCAGATTCAAAGGAATCTCTTTCCAAAGTGTTGTTTTTATCATTAGAAAAGACAAACAGAGTTTCTTGGTTGCTACTCAAAATTAAAAGAGCAAGCTCGCTGCAGGCCACAATGTCCTGAAATTTGCAGATCAAATAAGAGGAGACGTCTTTTAGACTGGTCTGGCCCCCAATTCTTTGTATGATTTCAAAAGAATTTCTCGTCTGGCGATATGCGCGGTCCAATTCTATGGCATTTTTTTCTATTCTTTGCGTGCGGTCCCTGATACGACGAACCATGTTATTGAAAGAAGTCGTTAATCTGCCGACCTCATCCTGGCTGGCCGACTCTAGATTAAACTCTAAATTTTCTTCATCAATATTTTCAGCGGCTTCTGCCAGAGCTGACAGCGGTCGTGTAATCCGTTTAACAAAAAAGAAACAGACGGATAGCGCGAGAAGGAGAATTCCCAAGGTAATGGCGGTCATTTGCAGCCATAATTTTAGCACTTGCGAGCGGTAGGGCTTTTCGGTAAGCCCAATGCGCAGTACCCCTGCCTTGCCAAAAAAAATCGGCATGGCGATATCAAGGTAATTCTCTCCTTCGTTGGTTGAAATTCGCTTAAAATTGCCCTTTTTATTGCTTTCGGGTGTATTGACTCCTATCAGATGTCGCGGGATCCCTTCAGAAAATGTGTGAGCGAGAATTCGATTGTCTTTGATAACAAAAAGGTACGCTAAAGCGGGATGACTTTCCAGCTGATAATTCAGCAAATTCTGGAGAGATATCAAATCGTTGATTAGTATCTTGTTTGCCGCTTCAAGCGCCACTGCCCGGGAAAGATATTCTCCTTGGGCGACTGCAGCTTCTTGAAGACTATTGCTGAAACGGTTGGTTTCCAGCAACGAAATGAGCATGCCGCTGCCGATAACCAGCGCGGAAACTGAAATCACTAATTTGCTTCTAAGGCTTTTAAATTTCATTACATGTCGTTTTTCATAGCCAGGATAGGATCGTAACATTCTTCTTTGGGTGCGATGAAGCCGTCAATCATCAGTTCATCGAGAATCTTTTTGCCTTCCGGATCCAGGTGCATCTTTAAAAGCAAGCTTTGAATGCGCGCTTTCATTTGATTGGAAAGGTGGGCAGAAGCGACCACGGGAGGATTGCCAAAAGGCTGTGATCTTTTGATAATACGGGTGTTGGCGGTAAAAACAGGATCACTGTGATGGTAATACTCCCAGACCTGCCCATTCACGGCCGCTCCGTCCACCAGAGACATGGCGACTGCCCTGATGGAATTGTCATGACTGTAAGTATAAATGGTTTTGCCGAAAAAATCTTCGGGTTTTGAGCCCGCTTGGCTGAGCCAATAGGTGGGCACGAGTTTGCCTGTATTTGATTCCGGATCGGTAAACGCGAAACTGTTGCCCCTGAGATCATCGAGTTTTTGAAAAGGACTGTCCTTATTGACAATGAGATAGGATTGATAAAGGTGTGAACCGCGGACTTGAGGCATGGCCAGTGCTTGGAAGCCGAACTTTTCCCTTCCGCCGGCGTAGGGTCCTGAACAGATGAATGCCAAATCGATCTGTCCCATCCCGATAAGCTCATTTATTTCGCCATACGTTTTTCGCTGAACGAGCTGAATCTCGCGCCCCAACTTGGCGGCAATATATTCCAGGAGCTGGTGGTAATAGACGACGGTTTCTTGGGCCGAAATGATGGATCC
>JBAVYC010000968.1:0-8200 GCA_049698595.1 Desulfobacterales bacterium
GTGTTCAAAGAAGGGACCATCAGCAACACCCATTTTGTTGCCATTCCCTTTAACGCCGCTGCCAAAGAAGGTGCTATGGTGGTGGCCGATTTCCTGATCTCGCCCGAAGCTCAGCTGAAAAAAGCGGATCCTGAGGTTTGGGGAGATTTTCCAGCCATTGATATCCAGCGTCTGGATAAAACTTGGCAGGAAAAATTTAATAATCTGCCCCGCGGTATTGCGACCTTGTCCGATAGGGAGTTACAAACCCATCAACTGCCGGAACCACCATCGGAAATATTGATTCGACTGGAAAAGGGCTGGGACAAACACGTACTTAAAGGAAGGTAGCCTTTGAACGCTTAAACTAGTGAACACTTACTCAAAAAGCTTATCAACAGATACGGACGCCCGCACACGCGAAAACCCCGGCTTTATGTCAACAAGCTTGTTGGTTGGGCCGGCGCTATTGGTCGTCGTGGTTCTTTTCGGCGGCGGGCTGGCGCTGGGTTTGATCCAAAGCCTGACGCAACTGTCGACTGCCGGCTTAGACGCGTTGACCTTTGAACATTTTGCAAACGTGCTCTCTGATCCGGACTTTTTAAACAGCCTGGTGCTGACCTTGTACATATCGGCCACATCGACCGCCATCGCCGCTGCCCTCAGCATTATTCTGGCTCTGGTTCTGGTCTCACTTTTGGAGAAATACCGTCTCGTTCATTTTATTTTCCAGATTCCATTGACGGTTCCGCATTTGGTAATTGCCGTGGCCGTGGTATTTATGCTGTCGCCCACAGGATTTTTTTCGCGGTTGGCCATCAAATTCGGCCTGATCGAATCATCCGCCGCGTTTCCATTGCTGATCAACGATCGCTGGGGCGTGGGCATCATAATGGCATATGTCTGGAAAGAGATCCCATTTATCACCCTCATGATTCTTTCGGTGCTTCGCCACACGGGTGTCGAATTGCTCGAGGTGGGCCGAACACTGAAAGCGGGTCCCTGGCAGAGATTTCGCTATATTATCCTGCCGACCATATCACCCAGTCTGGGCGCCGCCTGTTTGATTGTGTTCGCATACACCTTCGGAGCCTTTGAAATACCCTTTATTTTGGGGCAAACCTATCCCATGATGCTGCCGGTGTGGGCATACAAAAATTACAGCGATGTCGACCTGCTGGCCAGGCCTGAAGGCATTGCCACCGGAATAATTATTGCCGGGGTTATCATCGTTGCCATCGTGCTTTCCCAGACCCTGATCCAGGCTGCCAGACGCCGCGGGACGGTTCTGTGAGATCGTTAAAACGAAATATCATCTCCACTGCCGTGATCACAACGGTTGCGTTGCCGTTTACAATTCTGATAATATGGTCATTTTCCAATCGCTGGTTTTACCCGGAATTGTGGCCCCGGCAGTGGGGCTTAAGAGCCTGGGATTATGTGTTCGGCACAGCGGGTTATCAGATTATTGGGGCATTGGTCCAGAGCATGCTGGTCGCCCTGGCCACCGCGCTAATATCAGTGGCGATCGGTATACCTGCGGGCAGAGCGCTGGGATTATATGATTTTAGGGGTAAAGATCTGATATCCGTGATATTGACCCTGCCGGTGATCGTACCCCCGCTGTGCGTGGCCATGGGTTTGCATTTCTGGTTCATCAAGATGGGATTGGCATCGACGTTTTCGGGGGTGGTTTTGGTGCACCTGACATTTTGTCTGCCCTATTCAGTTTTCGTACTGTGGGGCGTCTTCTCAAATTACAACCCGGACTACGAAGCGCAGGCCCGCTCACTGGGCGCAACCTCCTGGAAGGTTGTTGCCCGGGTAATGCTGCCGCTGACGTTTCCCGGCATCATGGTCGCCGCTTTGTTCTCATTTCTACTGTCATGGAGTCAGTATCTGAGCACCTTGATTATCGGCGGCGGCAAGATCACAACGTTGCCCGTTTTGCTGTTTGCCCTCATGGGCAGCGGCGATCGGCCGGTGGCCGCTGCGGTGAGCATCGTTTTTGTGGTCCCGGCGTTTGTTGCGCTGCTGTTTAGTGCCCGCTATCTGGGTGGAAAAAGTATCGCAGGGATACGATAATGGGCGATCTGATACTGAAAGATCTAACCATCCGCTATGGCGCGCAAGCAGTTGTCAGCGATTTCAACCTTGAGGTTCAAAATGGTGAAATGGTCTCGCTGCTGGGACCCAGCGGGGCCGGCAAAACCACGCTGCTCAAAGCGGTTGCCGGCCTGATTCAGCCGCATAAAGGCCAAATTTTTATCGATGGCCAACCTGTTCATGATCTGGCTCCCGAAAAACGTAACGCGGTCATGGTGTTTCAAAAAACCCTGCTGTTCCCGTTTCTCAATGTGGCCCAGAACATTGCTTTCGGTTTACGGATGCAACGGCACAACGGGACGAATACCAAACGCCGCATCGAACAGATCATGCAATTAACCCAACTCACCGGTCTGGGCCGACGCAAAATCCATGAACTGTCCGGCGGGCAACAGCAACGCGTAAGCCTCGCCAGGGCCCTGGTGCTCAAACCGGCCGTTTTGCTGCTGGATGAACCGTTGAGCAATCTGGATGCCAATCTGCGCCAGCAGATGCGGGAATTAATTCAGGACATCCAGGCCGAGACTCGCATCACCACGCTTTTGGTCACCCACGACCAGGCCGAGGCCTTGATGATTTCCCACCGTGTGTGCTTGCTTTTAAACGGACGGTTGCGCCAAACCGGCAAACCGCGGGAACTTTTTTACCTCCCGGCGGACACCGAAGTGGCTCGTTTTTTCGGCGGTTGCAATTTTATTCAGGGCCGCGTAAAAGACGGTGTATTCCGCTCGCAGTTCGGCAATGTCCCGGCACCGCAAGTGAATGGCAACGGGCATTTACGAACGGCCACCATCCGTCCGGAAGACATTCAGTTGTCTCTGGATGCAAAATATGATCTTCACGGGGAAATAGCCAAAACAAATTTCGAAGGCAGTGCCACCCGCATCTGGGTAAACTGCAGGGACACCCGTTTTGTGGTTCTGACCCCAGACAACGACTTCAAACCCGGCCAGAACGTCCACGTCCACCTGCCACCGGATAAAATCCGGATTTTTCCTATCGAGAAAAAATCAGATTAAACATTTGGACACAGATTCCCGCAGATCTCCACGGATCTATAGTATGTTCGTGCTTCTTGTGGTATAGCCGTAACAACTCTATTGGATCTGGGTATCCCGCGTTTAATCATGCCCATAAAACCAGGGAAATAATGACCATGACCTTGATGAATGACATGTTACCCCGAGTTGCCGCTTACCTGGACAGCCGGGACTGGAATGATGTTCCTGTCATGCAGGACCGCAATTTCACAGTCAGTCCTCTGGCCCAGGGTGAATATAATTTGAACTTTCTAATATCTTGCGCTTCTCTCCAACTCGTCTTTCGGGTGAATATCGGGACCCAGATCAACCGGGATGATCAGATCCTCTACGAGTACAGGGCTCTGGATCTGTTGGCGCATAGCGGGGTAACACCCAGGCCCTATTTTGTGGATGATACCCGGCAGGTGTTCGAACAGGGGATCCTGATCATGGAATACCTGCCGGGCGAATCGATGGATTACCGCCGTGATTTGGGGGATGCAGCCGGGCTTTTTGCAACGATCCATCAGATAGACGTACCGGATGAGCAGAACCATCTCATCCGCGAGGATGCGCCCTTGACCTTGATTTATGAGGAGTGCGCCGGACTTCTGCGGCAGTACTTTGATTCGGATCTGGCGCAGCCCGAAATCCGGGATTATCTGATTGATCTAAAAAATTGGGCTGCCGCCGCCCGGTCGCAAGAAACCTATTACCTGCAGGACCCCTGGCACTGTATCGTCAATACGGAAGTAAACTCAGGCAACTTCATTGTCAACCGGCAGCAGCAAACGATCCATCTGGTCGACTGGGAGATGCCCCGCTGGGGAGATCCCTCCCAGGACCTGTGTCACTTTTGCTCCCCCCTGACAACCCTGTGGAAAACAAACTGGAGAATGGCGCCGGCGGAAAAACACAGGTTTTTGAAAACCTACAGCCGGCATCTGCGGGATCGGCATCTGCGGGATACGTTGATAGACCGGGTAAGACTGCGCGATCCCTTTGTTTACCTGCGCGGAATTTCCTGGTCAGCCATGGGCTGGGTAGCGTATCAAACCCGGTTTGCCGGTATGAAAAACCCGGACACCTGGGCCAAGCTGCAGCAATATATGCGCCTAGACTTCATTCGTTCCCTGTTTGATCCGTTTATCGAAAATAAATCATTTTGGAGGGATTGAATGAAGAATTTAGCATATGGCAAACCCGTGCGATCGAATAATTTGAGTTTGCGTATGATGGGCCCTCAATGTTCAAGTCGATTTGCAAAAATCAGGCTTTTAGCCGGTCTGGCGCTTCTCATCTTACTGGCTCTGCCTGTTTGCGCGGTAGCAAATAGCGGAGAACGGACATTATCCTTCTATAACACCCACACCCATGAGCGTCTGACGGTTATTTACAAAAACGGAAATCGGTATAACCCGGAAGCGCTTAAAAAAATCAGCTACATTCTGCGGGATCATCGCAGCGGCGACATTTATTCCATGGATCCCAAGCTGATGGACTTTGTCTATGACCTGCTCACGAAAGTCAAGAATCACGGCGAAGTGCACATCATCAGCGGATATCGTTCTCCTAAAACCAACGCCAAATTACGTCAAAAAAGCAAAGGGGTTGCCAGGGGCAGCATGCATATGAAAGGCAAAGCACTCGACTTCCGCCTTCCCGGCACGGATACGGCCGTTTTAAAGGACACCGCCCGGGCGATGAAGCGGGGTGGCGTGGGTTACTACAGAAAATCGGATTTCATCCAGATCGATACCGGGCGAGTCCGCAACTGGTAAGACAGGTTCCGGGTGACGAGTTACGCGATACCGGATAGTCGATTGGATTCGGGCCAAGCTAATCATTAGCGAGGTTTAAAAAAGGAGATTGAACTTCCTTGCCGACTTTGCCCTGTTCGATCAAACTAGCCGCCTCGGCGTCCAGAGGTTGAGCTGAAGTCAGCATCCTGATGAGGATAAATCTAGCCAGCATGCAAATACCCACCCCCAACACATCCAAAAGTATACGCGAAAAGACCTGACTCAAAAATGGTAATTTGGAAAATATTCAGGGATTGATCTTTTTTTCAGTATTTGACTTCGCACAGTATGATGCGCTGCCGAGCCAAAAAAAAATCCTTGATATTATTCGCTAAAAAGTCCATTTTGTTAACAACCAACTGTGGACAATGCCAGGCTTTCTGATACTGTTTTCGACAAGGTTATAAGTGGCGCCGCTGGCCGCGCGCGGTCGGTCTGATCGTGGAAGAAACTTTGTAATTTTGTATCGGTTGTTTTTGGATTGTGGGAGCGGTTTGCCTCATCTGAGCTTGTCGATGATTTAACCGCGATTACCTGTTCAATCGTGGCTGCAAGCCACTCCCACCGACCCGTAATTTCAACCTAAATGACATTAAATTCCATGAAGTTTAATACGAGGATTCCTCAGGATTAAGGTGTACGAATAGTTCAGTGTCGGGGAGATTGATGGATGGCGCTAACCCAAAACTTTCTCCGGAATGCCAGGACATCCCAACAAGGAGAACCACAATGTATCCTAGAGCAAAGCTGCCGGCAACCAACAAGCAAATTTATGGTACCCTGATAGTTTTAGTCTTGACGCTCTGTCTATTTTCCCCGCTGACATCCCAGGCGGCAGGAATTCCGGCGAAGATGCTTACAACTGATCCGGACCAGGCGCCTCAAATCCCGCAGGAACTTTCGCCTGATGAGGTGGATGCCTATCTTGCAGGCCTTAGTGATGTACAGGCGCGACAGGTTTTGGCAAGCAAACTGAAGCAGGAGGCCGGAAATCAAAGGCGGGGTGCCGAAGGGGACGCGGCGGAGGGTGACACCCCTGAAAGCATTTTTCATGAACTGGCGGACGGCACCGCCATGGTTGCGGATCGGATTGGTTCTTTTTTGTCAAGTGATAAAAGCGGTTCGCTGAAAAGGGGCGCAATACTTCGCAGGTTATCGGACGGCAGGGGCCTCGGCCGTCTGCTGCTGACGGTATTCATCGGGTTTGTAATCATTGCCTGTGGTTTTCTTGTCGAGCGACTGGTGCTGCGGTTAACAGAAGACTTTCGGAAACAGGTCTTGACTGCCGTGACGCTCGGCAAACTTCAGACACTGGGCCGTCTCATTTCACGCCTGCTGCTGGATGCCCTGGGCGTTGGTGCTTACATGCTCACCACCTTTATTCTGTTTATACTAATTTTCAGGCAGGAAGAGGCCGGCTATTGGATTGTTTCCCAATTTTTAATTGTAAGTTATTATTTTTGGGGGATCCGATTTGCAGCCAAAGTGATCATGTCACCGGCTGCACCGGCATTAAGGTTATTACCGCTTGAAGATCGCGATGCGAAGTTTCTTTATCGCTGGATTGTTCGAATTTCGCTGGTTGCCGCCATTTTGATAACCCCCAGCCTCATCTTTATGGAAGTCGGTCGCAGCCAAGAGCTTTTTAATCTATTTTTCATTGCATCAGGTCTCAGTGTGGTAATCTTGATGGTTGTGATGATCTGGCAAAGCAGACAGCGGGTGGCCGAGGCCATCTGCGCCGGATCAACCGATGGGACATGCGTCGACGCATCACTGAGGACAAAGGTTGCCAGGACCTGGCATTATTTCGCCCTCCTTTATGTCGCCGGAACCGGGTCATTCTGGTTGATCAATGTGTTTCTTGGCAGCAAGGGTAAGATTCTCAATTTAATTGCAAGTCTGTTTTTAATTCCGATTTTCATCGGCCTGGATCAATGGGTCCAGCGCCTGTTGAAAATGGCTTCCGGGGAGCTTCCCGAAGTCATCGATCTCAGCGGTGATGATGAGACCAAAGCCCCAGAGGAGCCCCTGGAGGATAAAAAAACGGACATTAAACATTTCGCTCCGTTTATCAGGAAAGCGTTCCGGGTCCTGCTGGTGGTCTTTCTGTTTTTCATTGTACTCAGACTGTGGGGCATTGATCTGTCTTTCGCCCGCATTTTTACCCGCGGAGCACTGAGTGTCGTGGTGGCGTTGCTGCTCGGATTTATCCTCTGGGAGTTTACCAAGGCCAGAATCGATCGCAAACTCAAAGAGGAAATGCCGGAAGAAGATGAAGATATGGAAGAGGGCGGCGCCGGCGGTTCCCGCAGTGTAACTTTGCTGTTGCTCCTGCGGAAATTTGTGATGGCCGTGATGTTTTTGATAGTATCCCTGATGGTTCTCTCCTCCATCGGTGTTAACATCGGACCGCTGATTGCCGGAGCCGGGGTTCTCGGTCTGGCCATTGGTTTCGGAGCCCAAACCCTGGTGAAAGACATCATTTCCGGTGTTTTTTTCCTGATTGATGACGCTTTCCGGGTGGGCGATTTTATAGAATCGGGCGGCACCAAAGGCATGGTGGAACACATATCCCTGCGCTCATTAAGACTTCGTAACCCGCGGGGCCCGGTCCACACAATACCGTTTGGTGATATGGGCACCGTGACGAATATGAGTCGAGACTATATCATCACCAAGCTCGACTTTCGGGTGCGCTACGATACCGATGTGGACAAGGTCCGTAAAATTATTAAGAAAATAAATATAGAGATCGAAAATGACGAGGAAATGGGACCCGTCATGCTCGATAAGATTAAGTCCCAGGGGGTCAGGGAATTGGACGACTCCGCCATGATCATGCGGGTGAAATTCAAAACCATCCCGGGTGAACAATTTGTTGTCCGACGGGAGGTTTTCCGGATGATGAAGGAGTCCTTCAGGGAGAATGGGATCGAATTTGCCCATCGCAACGTCACCGTCTATCTTCCCCAGGAAGAGAACCAAGCCGCATCCGGTGACGGGCCGGGAGAAGATAAAGATACCGCTGCCCCCGCCGCGGCGCCGGACAAGAAAGTTTTAGAGGCCGCGGCGGGCGCTGCTGCCGCTGCTTTCCAGGCAGAAGAAGAAAAGAAAGCAGCGGAAGTAAAGAAATCTGGTCAGTAAAGCGTCTCAACCGGATTAGGCCCTTATCGGGTGTTATCTGGCAATATCATGTAACAAAAATAGGATGTTCCGTGGATTAGTTTTCAGGTCTCAGCCCAGCAACCGACACGATACCCATCACACACCGGCGGCTCACTAAAATGG
>JBAVYC010000969.1:0-2264 GCA_049698595.1 Desulfobacterales bacterium
CGCTAAAACAGCGTCGAGGATGACGACGAGTACGAGTACGAGTACGAGTACGAGTACGAATCGAATGACCAACAAAATCGGCGTTCCACAACCTATATTCAGTCCTACAAAGTTTCTTTTCCGATCAGACTGGACGCTCGCGGCCGGAAGCGGCGCTCGTATGCTGCGTGATAGCATCAACGATCTCATCCCACAGGGTGGGATAGGCGATCCCGTGACCCAGGCCCTCGATCACCACCAGTTTTGCTCCCGGGATGGCCCTGGCTGTGGCGCGGCCATGGGCCAGCGGCACCAAAGGGTCATAAGCGCCATGAATCACCAGCGTGGGAGCCGTCACGGATGCCAGACTCTCGGTGCGGTCGCCGGAGGCCAGGATGGCCGCCAGTTGACGAACAAAGCCGGCCGGATAAAACGAGCGGTCATATGCATTTGCCGAGAGTTCCTTTTCCCGGGTTTCATCAAATTTATCGGATCCGCCGGAAAATGCGCGAAACACTTCGACCACATGCTGAATGTACCCGGCGCGATCCTGTGGTGGCGGGGACAACATGGCTTCCATGGTCTGGGGGTCTGCAGGCTGTTGCTCTTTTTTATCGCATTGGTTTTCACAATACGCCAAGATTGACATTTATTTAAAACAACTATATCAACTGGGTTGAGCGGTTCAGGGGTTCAACGTTCCGGGTTGAAAAAACCCAGCGAGCTGGTATCAAAACTATCGTGTTTTCATCTGGTTATAGAATCGTTTTACTCAATGTGCTGAAGCGGGTATACCAGATTTTGATGAATATTGGGAACATTATCCATCGATTGAAACCTTTGAACCTTTGAACCCATGAGCGCCGACAACCAAACCGATATGCGGTCACAATTATCAACTAAAAAGATTCTGTTTTTGTTTGTCCTCACGCTGTATTGTCTGCTGATTGGTTACAAATTGATGCGGCTGGGAATTCATGGCGATGGTGTTGAATATGCCAGCGTGGCCAGAAATCTGTCGGATGGGGTCGGAACATTCTGGAAGCCTTATCTGGACGACAGGATTCATTCGGTGTTCCACGAACATCCGCCCCTGGTGTTCTGGATTCAGTCTTTATTTTTTAAAGTCTTCGGAGACGGCCCCTATCTTGAGGCTTTCTACGGCTTTTTTATCGGCATTGTCATTCTTGGCTGTATGGCATGGTTCTGGCAAGGTGTTCGCCGGGACTTTCAACTACCCGCTGTTGGGAGCTGGTGGCCGATGTTGCTGCTGGTGCCCCTTCCGATGTTTACCTATATATTGCAGACCAACCGGATTGTTAATACCTGGACGGTTTTTGCCATCACCGCATCCTATATGTCATACCGCGGCACCCTCGCAAATAATCATCATTTATTTTACAGCCTGCTTTCCGGAGGGCTTATTTATCTCGGGTTTCTGGCCAAAGGACCGGTTGCATTTTTCACCTTTGCCGTACCCGTACTGGCGTGGCTGACATTAAAGGCAAAATTGTCAAAAGCCATTGCCGGCACATTGCTGGCCCTTGTCACGTTTGTGCTCCTTTTTCTGGGAACCTTATATCTTTTCGAAGACAGTGTCGAATTCTGGCAGGGTTTCTGGCAGAACCAGGTCACGGCCAGCCTAACAGGTGAGAGGTCTCCGGGCCATTCCCGGTGGTATCTGCCGGAACGCTGGCTCTCGGAAATGATTGTACCTTTTCTAATAACCGGTGTGCTGATGCTGGCCGCCAGGCTATCGTTTCGCCGGATTCAATTCAACCGGCAGGCTCTGTTCTTCTTACTTGTCGCCTTGGCCGCCAGTTTACCCTTTATGATCAGCACCCGCCAGCACGCGCGCTATATTCTGCATTCCTATCCGTTTTTTGTGTTAAGCTTGGCCTTTGCCACTCAAAACATCGCCGCCCAAATTGAGTCGATTCTATCAGACAAACGCATCATTCTGCGGTGCACCGGGGCAGCGGCAGTTCTTTTTTTTGTGATCGCGTTGTCCAGCATGCTTTACTTTAAAGATCATGATGCCAAACGGAGACCTTTTTACCAGGATTTTTATTTAGCGAACATTGAGCTGCCCCAACGAATCACCATTTCGGTGTGTCCCGCGGATGTAATCTATCATGATTGGCTTTTTGCCGATATGCAGCGATATTACAAAATTAGTTTGACACCTGAAATGGGACATCCATATCTAATCATTGCGAAAAATAATAACAACTGCAGGGTGCCTGCAGGCTATCAAAGAGTAAATCAAGAACCAACAATAAAGT
>JBAVYC010000970.1:0-1629 GCA_049698595.1 Desulfobacterales bacterium
GCTTACCGGGTGGCTTTTTTCAAAAGAGACCAGGAAATTGCCCTGGAGGCAAATCCCTATTATGCCGGTGAGAAACCGAAAAACGATATGATCATCATCCGGTACTTTGCGGATGCCACCACCATGAGGCTGGCGCTGGAAAAGGGCGAGCTAGATTTTGCCTTCAAGTCCTTCAATCCATCGGATATCAGTGATCTGCAAAAAATGGACAAAATTAAAACCATCGAGGGCCAGGGACCTTACATCCGCTATGTGTGTTTTCAGAACAACACCGCGCCCTTCAACAACAAAATCGTGCGCCAGGGTGTGGCCGCCGCCATCAATCGGCCGGATATCATCAAAAAGGTGTTTCTCGGTCAGAACGCACCGCTTTACTCCATGGTGCCCATGGGCATGTGGACCCATACGGATAATTTCAAAGAGGTGTTCGGCGACGGCAACATCGAAAAGTCCAAAGAATTGTTGGCTCAAGCCGGCTTTAATGAAAACAATAAGCTGAAATTCGACTTCTGGTATACACCGAGCCATTACGGCGATACCGAAGTGGACATGGCGGCGGTCCTCAAAGCGCAGTTCGAGGCCACCGGTGTCATGGAAGTCAGTGTTAAATCCTCGGAATGGGCCACTTACAAGAATAATTGGAAAAATCAGCTGATGCCCGTCTATCTGTTGGGCTGGTATCCGGATTATATCGATCCGGACAACTATACGGCCGCCTTCGCCGGTACGGCCGGCTCCAAAGGCAACGGCATCTACTTTTCCGATCCGACTTGGGATGCGATGTTCGTTGATGAGCAGAAAACTCCCGACGAGAGCGCCCGGGAAGCGATCTTTAAAAAGGTCCAGCAGATGTGGACCGATGAAGTCCCGACGGCCCCCATCTTTCAAGG
Source organism: Desulfobacterales bacterium (assembly GCA_049698595.1). Lineage (GTDB taxonomy): Bacteria > Desulfobacterota > Desulfobacteria > Desulfobacterales > JAFDCJ01 > JAFDCJ01. The sequence continues at coordinate 891 of JBAVYC010000970.1, forward strand.
GGCCTTGTTCCTGTTCGCCCAGAAGGATATCGACGGTATCATGATTTCACCGACACTGCAGTTCATTTATGCGCCCATTGAAAAGGCGAAGTAAACCAAAAATAAATAAGGGATTCGTCGCCAGCGACGAATCCCTTATTTATATTTTTTCGGTTCTATAGCCCAAACCAAGGTCGTCGCGACGAAATTACTTTTTTTTGGATTATAGTTCCATATTTTCTACACCGATTAGCATCAAAGACCACTCACAACTTCATGAAAAACCTGCTTCGATACATCATCGCGCGCACATTCCTCACCATCCCCATGGTGTTTATCCTTTTGAGCATTGTTTTCGTGGTCATTCGGGTGATGCCGGGTGATCCTGTTTCCGCCATGTTGGGCGGCCATGCGCCGGAAAAAGTCATCGAACAGAAAAAAGAAGAATTGGGGCTGAACAAACCGCTGATCGTTCAATATGCCAACTATCTGTGGCAAATCTGCCGTCTGGATCTGGGAAATTCCATGATTTTCAAGCAGCGGGTCATTGACACCATCACCGACAAGCTCCCGGCCACCATTGAGTTGACTTTTTTCGGCATGCTGATCACGCTGATGGTGGGCATACCGTTAGGGGCCTATGCCGCCGACAAACGCCGGTCTGCCCAAGACTACGCCATCCGTTTATACGGTATCGTGATTTATTGTATCCCGGTTTATTGGCTGGGTCTGATGCTGCAGATGATATTCGGCATCTGGC
>JBAVYC010000971.1:0-13690 GCA_049698595.1 Desulfobacterales bacterium
AAGAGGGCGCGGACATTGTCACCGGCTCCACTCACAAGACCTATTACGGCACGCAGCGCGGAATTATCGCTGTCAATTGCACCGAAGACGACTTGCGCTATAAGTTCTGGGAGGCTATTCAGCGCCGGTCCTTTCCGGGCTCCATGAGCAATCACCATCTGGGAACCATGGTGGGATTGCTCATGGCGGCATATGAGATGAACCATTTTAAAGACGATTACCAGAAAAACGTCCTGGCCAACGCCAAAACCTTTGCCCAGGCATTGAAAGATTGTGGTTTAGCTGTGGCGGGCGACCCGGCGGTATCTTATACCGAAACTCATCAGGTAGTTATTGACGTGGGGTATGCCCGGGGACCTGAAATTGCCCGGCGCCTGGAAGATAACAATATTGTCCTCAATTACCAGGCAGCTCCGGAAGAAGAAGGATTTACAGCTGCCGGTTCCCTGCGGACCGGGGTGCAGGAGATGACCCGCTTTGGAATGAGACAAGATGATTTTAAAGAACTGGCTCAATACATTGCGGATGTTATCTTCAGGAATAGCAATGTTAAGCAGAAAATCAGCTCCCTGCGTAAAAATTTTTTGGATATGCACTACTGTTTTGCCGGCGGCGAATTTGACGATCTGATGCAAACACTTTACAAATTGAACTAATATAAGGAGTTAGCGATGGGGCAGATCAGGATGACCGGAGAGATTCGCACGGATTATGATTGTGAAACCAGTGGTCTCCCTGCGGAAAGGTGGGCGGAAGCTGTGTTCAAGATCGGTGAAGAAGAGATTATCCTGGAAGTCAGTGTCGAAAAAGATATCATCATCAGCATAATGGCCGGGGGCGATGCCTCATGGCGGGGTACACTTGAGGGGTTGAAAAAAACGCTCCGAGGCGAAATCGAGGTAAAATAGGTGTATGCACAACATTATGGTGCCCCCCCTGTTTTCCGAACATCGCCCTTGGTGAGTTCAAAGGATGGCATCGATTTTGCCCTGTTGTTTCCCTTCCGGCTTTTGCACCGTTGGGGTTTAATCCCCTCAAATCATGAAAAATAAAATAGGCTGCGCAGCAATTCCACCATTTTTTCCGCCATCAACAGATGTCCCTGTTTATTGGGGTGAAGACCGTCCTCCAAATAAAATTTTCTGCGTGCCTTTTCATTATTGTCTAAAAAGGGATGATAGAAATCAAGGCAGGCAATGTCGCTTTCTTTGGCCGCCGCCACCAACGCGTCTGCTAGCTCGGATAATTTATTGAAGCATTTATCCCACCCGGCGATGGGTGACATCATATTTTGATGCCGGATGTTTTCCATGCACAGGGGCAAGGGCAGACCCACAATCGGGGCAATATTCCGATACTGGGCCTGGCAGGCCATGGCGAATATATTGGCCAGAATCAAATTGATATCAAGATCCCACCATAAATCGTTGGTTCCTCCCAGTATCACCACCATGTCCGGCTGACATCGAACCACGTCCTGGTTAAAACGGGCCAGCAGTCCGCCGCTGGTATCCCCGCCGATACCACTGTTAATGACAGTAACCTTAATTTTGTTTTCAACCAGGTGCGGCCAGGTATAATTTTTTTCAAGATCGGAACCCTCGGTGAGGCTGTCTCCATGGCATACAATTGTTCTCATAACTTTACTTTCCACTTCGAAAAAAGATCTTTGACGACCCTGAGCAGCGGCTTGCGAATGTGAACCTTTAAAAGCAGGTTTCCAGGTTTACCGCCACCTTTGCCGTCCTGACCCATTGCCGTCAGTCGAATTTGCTGACCTTGGCGGATACCGGGGGGAATTTTAATCACCAGCTTTTTGGATTTATGGCGCAGATAATATGCATAAGGCCCTCCGTGCAGCGCTTGCTGGGGATCCAAATATAGGTGATCGTGAATATCGGTTCCATCTTCAGGCAATTGGAAACCGCCGATTCTTTGCAATAAAAGACGGGAAATTTTGCCGAGATTGCCGCCAAACGGGAAATTTGCCTGTTGCTGATAGCCGTTCCGTGGGGCCGGTCTGCCGAAAAAATATCCCTTGGCAGAAACTCCCGGTTTCTTAAATTCGAATTGACGGTATCCCCGGCCGTAAAATTCCTTGAAGATCTCGTTAGAGCCTCTCAACCCAAAATTTTTAGCCATTTCTTCAAAAATATGATTGATGTCGGAACCGCTAAATATATCCTGTTCGGAATAATTATTTCTAAAATGTGAATAGGCCGAAGATCCGAATTGATTTTTCAGGGTATCATATTCGCGTTTTTTGGCCGAATTTGAGAGAACGGCATAAGCTTCATTGACTTTTTTCATTCGCTCGACGGCACCGATGTTTTCCTTGTTGCGATCTGGATGGAACTTAAAGGCCAACTGCCGATAGGCTTCTTTGATCTGCTTGGCCGTGGCGTTTTTATCCACTCCCAAAACTTGATAATAGTCCTCTGGCACCATGGTGGTGTATTTCCTTTTGTCCGCGCGATTTCATGGTATAAACGACCATATACTAAGGATAACCTGCTATAAGTCAACGTTAAATTCGGGTGAGTTTGTTGCCGGAAATCCATAAAAAAACTAAGTTTTATCTGATACTGCGCTCGGAAAAAATGGGATGAGGGCCTATACGGATATCAGGAAACCGCTCCAAATGGAAGAATTCCAGATCAGAGATGACCGTATTTAGCAAATCCAGAAAGTACCAACCAGGCTTTGGCATCAAACTTTAATGACGGATTCTCGCACAGCCGGAAGGCCTGGGATGGGGAGATGAGTTCAACTTCGATGACTTCAGATCCGGTATTGTTGGCAGTGGAGGGATTGCCGTCGCATTCAACATACACCATGACCACAGATTCATCGCTCATGCCGGCAGAGGAATATATTGGCGGACTGATCCCGGTGAACCGGGTGACCTCCAATCCTGTTTCCTCTTTAAGCTCACGACGCGAGGCCTGCTCAATGGTCTCCCCTGCATCGATCAGACCCGCTGGAAAACCATATTCAAAGTCCGCCAGCGGAATCCTGTACTCTCTGGTGATAACGATTTTATTTTCCGCACAGTGCCAGGGCACAATCACCACGGCATCGGGCACCGCAAATTTTTTTGTGATGCATTTGGGCTCTTTGGCGCGGGAGGCGACCTGCCAGGATCGGTTGCGACCGTTTTTATCGATATATGCGACTTCAAACATATTCAGCCATTTTAAATCCGTGCGTTTCTGTGAGCTTCTGATTTTCACCGACATGACCTCTATGTTCTGTATTTATCAATATAATAAAGGGTTGCGCCTACTGGAGCAAACGAGAGAAACAAAATGTTGAGCAGTGGAATCAGAAAAAGGATGCCGAAACCCAGGTGAAAGGGAAGGCTGCGCGTTAATAGCCGGAAGCGTTCATTGAAAGGTGCCATTCGCCGGGCAGGAATCAGATCCGTATTGTCCCAGGCAAGAAAAATAACCGCTGCCGCCGAAGATAAAATGGTTACAACCGGACCCAGGGGAGTCAGCCAACCGAGTCCAAGGAGCACCAGAGACAACAGGACGGGGATGGTTGTCCGGGGGATTTCCTGTTTGATCAAAAATAAAAATTGTTGCCACCAGGGGATTTTATTCGTCTCCCGGACACTGCCCGTCACTGTTTTCTCGGTAATTTTGGACATCAGATCCATGATGAAAACATTGAAAAGAATTTGAGAAACCAGGTAAGACAAAACAATCGCACAGCCGACTAAAACCGCTGAAAGCAGCCAGGAAAGCAGATACCACAACCATATGAACCACTGACTTTCAGGTTTATGCCACATGAGGTTTAATATCTCTTGATGGTAAGCCAGAATCAAGCCGGCGGAAAGAATCGTGATGATGATCACCACCATAAATCGAATGATCCCTAACAAAAGCAGCTTAGGCGTTTTCAACCCCAAACTCAATCCTCGCAGGTTATATTTTATGCCGCTGAGAAAGTTCATTTGTTAAATTCCTGACCCGGCTAAAAAGTTTGCAACTTTAGAATTAATCATAAATGCCTACCGAAAGCGACGATAATTGTCAATATGCATCCTGCTCAAGGCGCAAATTGGCGTTTTTGATTGGCCAAGGTCTAAAGTATATCATTGTTTTTACCGATATTATCTTTTACTTTGTTTCGAGTCGGTCGACAAATTTCAGGCCGATAGGGTGGGTAATTGGGCAAAGAAGAATGTTTTTATCGTAACGACACCATACTCAGTAATATGGAAAAAGAAGACGAACCCAATAACGGTGTAAGTTCCGGCTCATATGAGTTTCCTTACAAGGAAAACCGCCGTGGAATTGATCGCCGGACGAATAACAAAGCGCGATTAAAGTATCTGTTGTTCAATGGCCGCAGAGAGCGTTCCCGACGTGACGAAGACAGTGGGAAGGCGTTTATTTTCGACCGTTACAATCAGAAATTTTTTGTGGCCATCACAACCATCCTGATACTGAGTATTTTGGATGCCGTGTTAACTCTGATCGTCATTCAAAGGGGTGCCAAAGAGCTTAATCCGGTGATGGCATATTTTCTGGAACACGGAACGCCGACCTTCATCGTTGCCAAGTATGTATTGACCAGCATCGGGGTGCTCATTCTATTGATTTTTAAAAATGTTTTTCTCACCAGATTAAAAATATATACCCATGCCCTTTTCCCGTGCGTAATCTTTGTTTTCATTACCGTAATCGCCTGGGAACTTTTTCTTATTTATTCTGCACCTTGAGATGACTCTCCTTTGGCCGGCAAGCAGCATTTTGAGTCAATTTCGAAGACCTAAACCGGATGAGCGAGGGGCGAAGAATTGAAGATTGAAAATTTATTCTAAAATATTCAATCATATGATGATAGCGAAAATATTCCAATATTCCGCGGGTTACAACAAAATACACAAAAGTATTTCCTAAGGGCCTAAACACCCATCTCTTCCCAGTGAATGGACTTTGTCTCCTTCGAATCGCGATGATAGATTGTGACCTTTTGTGTGCCGAGCCAATCCGGTAATACATGGAGTTCCCTGGCATCACGGTTTCGGTATCGATATTGCCGGTGAAAATGACCCATGAAAATAACATTGACACCCTCGGCAAATCTGGCCTGCGCAAAATCTTCAATTTCCGCTTTAGGCAGCTGCAAACGGAAACTGGCATTCGTTTTTTTTAATCCTTGCTTAATTGATGCTGTAATTTTGGGGCCAAAAGGTAAGTGGCAGATGATGAATTTTGATATTTTATTTTTGACCAGCTTCCTGAAAGCCAGATAATTCTTATCATTGCGATTGACACGGTCGCCGTGCACAAAAAGGACTCCTGTGGCATCCCGCCGCCAGGCATTCATAGAACACCATGTAAAATCCGATGCTCTTTCATTTGCCAGGTAATACTCATGGTTGCCTTCCATATAGCCGATGCTGCGACGGCTTTTCTGGTTGCGGCACCAGGCGATAAAGTCCCGATGGATTTCCTCCTCATAGCGGGGCAGCGCAACCCACAGATCAAAAATATCACCCAGAAAAATCAAATCCTGATTATTTTTCTCGAAGGATTTAAGCATCTTGAAAAAAATTGCATGATTCCCTCTGGCTCTGCTAATGTGGGCATCTGTAATGATGATCATCTCATTATCCAAATAATCTCACATGAGTGAATTCCACAGATAAAAGGTTGAATAGCTTTCCCAATTTTTCCAGCGTCTTGAAAATTTGTAGATTTCATCGACCGTAGGCTTTGCACTTAAGCCTAATTGCCGTTTGATTGCATTTTGAAGACCGACATCATCAATAGGAAACGCGGCAGGATCCTTTAAACATCTCAAACACACATACTCTGCCGTCCATTTTCCCACGCCATGCAAACGCATCAATTCTTTTTTAACTAATTTGAAGCTCTCTTTTTTCAATAGAGTATTTTTGCTTAAGGTCCCATCTTCCATTTTTTTGGCAAGTTCGATGACATACTCCGACTTTTTTTCGGTAAATTGTAATTGTTTGAAACTGCTTACATTTTGTTTTGCAATCATTTCCGGAGTTGGAAACAGATAAAAGATCCGGCCATCGATGCGAAATCGTTCACCAAAAGATTCCACAAAGCGCTTTTTCAGAATGTAAGCAAAGTTAAGATTGATATGTTGCCCCATGACGGCCCAACATATGGCTTCAAATAAATCTGGGATAGACACAATCCGAAGGCCATAATATGTCTCTGCAATATGCTTTAAAACCGGATCACTTTTTGCCATTCGATAAAACGGTTTGAGGTTGGTCTCTAAATCAAACCAATTCCAAACATATTTTGCAACCTTGGCGCGGATGGATTTTTTGGGACGCTGGGTAAGAAATTCGATAGACAGAGACTTCCCGTGCCGGCGTCGGATTTTCAGCAATATCGGATCATCCTCAAATTTTAAAACTTTATATAAGGTATTCCGTTTAACCAGATGGCAGGGTTCTTCAGGGGATCTGGCCAGAAATTTCAGGCAGTTGGCAAAGTCAAATTCTTTTGGCAGGCTTAAAACGACGGAGGTTCGCTCGTCATTCCATTTCTCGACTGGAAAATCCGGAAAACATCTTTGGCAGGCGCGATAGCCGTTACGTTCGGCTTGGGCGGCCGTTTTAAAATGCACAATATTCTGAGGCAAGGGTGCTTTTGCCGGGCAAGAAGGCCGGCAATAAATTTTGGTGGTTGAAACACCGATTAATTTTTTTTTAGTCATCGTTTTACATAAAAAGTCATTCAGTAAAAATTTTTAAAGCAATCAAACAAAACTTGACTTGGCCGGTATAGACGTTAATATATAAAAGTTTTCAAAGAATAATCAAAAGGAGTCCTTGATGCCGATTTATGAGTACCAATGCAAAGCCTGCTGTCACTGTTTTGAAGAATTGACCCTGTCCGCCAATGATCCGCCTCCGAAATGCCCCGATTGCGAATGTGCGGATGTGGAAAAGCTGATGTCAGCAGGCTGTTTCAGGCCCGCTGGGATCGCTTCCGGTTCGGGTGGTTTTAGCGCACCTTCCTGCAAGCCGTCCGGCTGAGGGATTTGACCGTCTTCCTTAGGTTAAGGAATAAAAACACCACGATTCAAAATTCAAAACTACCGACGTGTCGTAAAATCTGATGATACAGAAATGTCTATGATCGCACCAACAATACTGAATTTGGGCGAATAGTTTTGAGCTTTATTTCTAATTTTTGATTTTTCATCACCCCAGTTCCAGACTGTCTCCGGGCTTCATCACCGTCACTTTGGTTGGCGTCTCTTTTTCCACACGCATGGCCCAGGCCCGGGGATCCTGCTTGATCACCTCAAAGGTGTCGTAATGAATGGGAACCACCTGCCGGGGTTCGATAAGTTTCACAGCGCGCAGAGCGTCATCAGGCCCCATGGTGAAATTATCCCCGATGGGTAATATTGCCAAATCGATGCCTTCTTCCCCGATGAGTTTCATGTCATAAAACAGCCCGGTATCGCAGGCGTGATAAATCTTTTTGCCATCGATGTAAAACAGGAAACCACAAGGGTTGCCTCCGTAAGAGCCATCCGGCAGCGCCGATCCATGCTGGGCGATGGTCAATTTGACCCGTCCCCATGGGTAGTCAAAACCGCCTCCGATATGCTGGGGGTGAACGTTTTCGACTCCTTGGGATGCGATCCAGTTCTGTATTTCAAAGTTTGAAATCACCATGGCTCCGGTTCGTTTTGCAATCGCGACACTATCGCCGACATGGTCGCCGTGGCCGTGGGAGATTAAAATATAATCGGCCTGAACCGCATCGGCTTTCACCGGAGACAGGGGGTTGCCGGTAATGAACGGATCCACCAGCAATCTGGCCTTATCGGTTTCAATCAAGAAGCAGGCGTGGCTGTACCATGTAACTTTCAGTGACATTTGAAACCTCCGTTGTAAAGGGTTTTGGCTAAGATATAAACCTGGGTTAAGCGGTTCAACGTTCATGTTATATTAAGTCAAACAAATGCCGGGGTGATAGCATTTTCCGCAAGGCGACATGAATTATACCGGAGCAACGTGACCAAGTATTTATGATGTTCGCCAATTTTACCCTATCGACAGAAGAAATCCAACCCTGAACGGTGAACCTTGAACCCCTGAACCTCTACCTTGTCTATTCGTTCAACGTTGCCTGCTTTTCTTTTACCAGATAAATAGACGGCAGGCTGAGGATCGTTACCGCACCCTTCACCAGAACATTGGCATAAAAGATAGACCAGACCACGTTATGCGGCAGTACAAATCCGAAAGCGATCCAACAGAAAATCAGGCTGTCAACGGGGATGCTGACGGCGTTGCTGGAAAGAACACGCAGCCATTGATACCTTTTAGTGATGCGGCTTTGCCACAGATGGTAAACTTCGGTGTCGAGGAGTTCGCTGAAGACTTCGGCAATAATGCTCGCGATGACAATTCGCCACACCGGCCCCAGGATTGCGGAAAACTCATTTTCCAAACCCCAAGACGGGTCTTGGGGCAGCCAGGCAGTGAAATGAAAGAAAAGCGCCATGAAGAGATTGACGCCCGCCGCCAGAATTATTACGGTTCGGGCGGCGGTCTTGCCGAGGCGCTTGTGGATCAGATCCCGGATGGTGAACGTCAGAGGATAGATGAAAGTGCCGGCATCCATACTGAAGCCGGCAATCAGCGCTATTTTCAGGCTGGCAATATCAGACAGCAGTTGAGCAGCAACATAGATGGAAATGACAACAATCCCAGCGGTTGGAATCTGAGCAAGATGTTTCTGATCGGAGGCCTCGACCATTTATAAAATCATATAAATTTTTCTAATTTTGCATCCTTTTTCAGCTTGTCAACATACTTCACAGCTTCTTTTTCAATTTTTTCCTGTTTCATGCGCTGGTTGATTTTGTCTTTGACATCAGCATAAGTCAGGGTTTGTTCAGGCTTAATATCGTAAACGATAATTAGATGGTACCCAAAACGGGTTTCAACTATATCACTGACCTCATTGGGTTTCAAAGCCAGGGCCGCCTCTTCGAAAGGCTTGACCATCTGACCGCGTTTAAAATAGCCTAAATCACCGCCCTTGGCACTGCTGGGTCCTTCGGAGTACTCTTTGGCCAGTGCGGCAAAATCCCCACCGTCTTTCAATTTTTGCTGAACCGCTTCGATTTTTTTCCGAGCTTCAGCTTTTTGGGCGTCATCGGCTTTGGCATCGACTTTGATCAGAATGTGACTGGCCTTTATCTGCTCGGGCTGCTTAAACATTTGCGGATTCTTGTCATAGTACGCTTTGCTTTCTTCGTCGGTTATCACGACTTTGCTGGTGATCTGCTGATCAATCAGTTCCCTGATGGAAAGCCCGCGTTTGATCTGCACTTTGACTTCATCTTCGGAGAGGTTCATCTTGCTTAAGGCATTTTTATATTCGGTCTCATTGGGGAAGCGTTTTTTAATGCCCGCCAATTGATCGTCAACTTTCTGGTCGCTGACCTGAATACCGACCTTCTGGCTTTGCTGGTAGAGAACTTCACGTTCAATCAGGCTGTCCAGTATATTTTTTTTCATCGCGGCCATCTGATCGTCGCTGATCTGCTGTCCCTGCTGGGAAACCCGTGCGAGCTGAACATTTAATTCCTTGGTGTATTGCTCCATGGAAATAGCGACGCCATTTACCAGGGCGGCATTTTTTTCCGATGACTGTTTTTCCTGTGCCATGGCTGGGAGAAAAACCAGAATCAAGGCAAAAACAGCAGCGAGTTGGCAGAAAGTTTTTGTGTTTACAAACTTCATGGTCCTGAATCCTTTCAAGGTTGAGGTAAAAAAAAGGACTCCATAGAGTCCATCCCTTAATTACTGGAATACTGTACCGCTAGAACCGGATAGGGTTCGCTGTCAGGTTGAATCCATATTTTTTATATCGGTTAACGTTTTTCTAATTCTAACACAGAAAATTTTTATTTCAATGGGGAAATTTCAAGGGGCTTTCATGCCGGCTTTGCTTAACAGCAGATCCCATTCACCATCGACCATTTTCTGAATCTGATCGATATCCGAGTCTGTCAGATGGTTAAACCGGCCCTGATGGGTGAGGTATTCTTTAACCTTACGATCGCCTTTGAAATTCAGCGTGTAGTTAATACCGTCTTCTACCTCATACAAAGGGAATGCATTCGTTAGAACCGCCAACCGGGCGATTTTAACCGACATTTCAGATCCGATTCGCCAACCTGTGGGGCAGGTGGCCAGGACGTGAATGAATCTAGCGCCGCCTTTCAATTTTGCGGCTTTGCCAAACTTTCGCAGCATGTCTTCAGGGTAGCCGATGCTGGCGGTGGCGGCATAGGGGATGCGGTGGGCGGCCAGCACTTCCACAATATTTTTTTTCCCGGTTTTTTTCCATTTTTCAGCGGGTGTGGTGGTGGTGCGCGTACCGTAGGGCGTAGCGGAGGATCGTTGAACGCCGGTGTTCATATAAGCTTCATTGTCATAGCAGACGAAAATACAATCTTCGTTGCGCTCCACGGCGCCGCTCAAGGACTGAAAGCCGATATCGAAAGTCCCACCGTCACCCGCCCAGGATAGGACTGTGGTTTCGGTATCGCCACGCATATCAAGCGCCGCCCGCAAACCGCTGGCAGCCGCTCCGGCAGTGGCAAAAGCCGTGTGCAAAATGGGAACTTCGAGGGCGCTCTGGGGGTAAGGGCCGGCGATCACCCCCCAACAGCAGGCCGGGATGACCACCATGGTTTTTTCACCCAATGCCTGTAAGGCAAACTTCATGGCAATGGTGGCCCCGCAACCGGGACAACCCAAATGCCCCGGGTGCATCAGATCTTTGTATTTTAATTGCGCCATGTGTCAACAATCTCCCGATTCAGTCCGATCCAGACACTTTCCTGTCCGGGGGTCGTTTTTCTTTTGGTTTCATTGTAGATTTCAATCAAGGTGTTCGGTGTAATATCGCGTCCGCCCAAACCGACCACGTAACTGAATACCCGGGGACGTGTATCGAGGTTGCACAGGGCGGCCTGTATTTCCTGGGCAAAAATTCCGCCGGCACCAAAAGAGACATTTCTGTCAATAACTGCGACTTTGCAGGCGGCTCCTAAATGCCCGCAAATGAGATTTTTGGGAAAGGGTCGAAATAACTTGATTTTGAACAGGCCGACTTTTTCACCGCGGGATCTGAGATCGGCCACCACCTGACGGCAGGTGCCGGTTACCGTGCCGGTGGTGACCATGATGATGTCGGCATCCCGGCACCGGATGGCTTCGACCGGGCCGTGGGTTCTATTAAAAGCCGCTGCAAATTCCGTTTCTATCTTTCCCAAACAATCCTGGGCGGTTTCCATGGCTAGCTGGGTGTTGTAGCGCATTTCCATATAGGCGGCGGGTGTAACCAGCTGATTTAGGGCACAGGGGGCGGCGGTGTCCATCTTAATTCGGGGGGCGGGGCGCGGCAAAAAGCCATCCACCAGTTGCTGTTCCGGAATATCGATGGGTTCAAAGGTGTGCGAAAGATAGAAAGCATCCAAGATTACCATGACCGGCAGGTTTAGTTCCTCGGCCAGGCGAAAGGCCTGCAGGGTGGTGTCGAGAACCTCCTGGCCGTCTTCGCAGTAAAGCTGTATCCAGCCGGTGTCGCGCTGGGCCAGGCTGTCGGTTTGATCCGTCCAGATGTTCCATCCCGGTCCGAGCGCCCGGTTGACTTCGGCCATGACGATGGGTAGTCGGGCTGCCGACGCCCAGTGCAGCAACTCATGCATATATGCCAGTCCGTGGGAAGAAGATGCCGTAAACGCCCGGGCGCCGCCGCTGGCAGCACCGATCACGGCCGCCATGGCCGAATGCTCGCTTTCCACATTAATAAAGCGGGCATCCAAGGTCCCGTCGGAACAATACTCGGATAATGCCTCTACAATATGGGTCTGGGGCGTGATCGGATAGGCGGCAATCACCTGAACCCTTGCCAGGCGGGCGGCTTCCGACACCGCATGGCTGCCTTCCAACACCTTTTTCATTTTATTTCCTCCTCCAGCGCCATGGCGTTGCGAGGGCATTCCGTGGCGCACACGCCGCATCCCTTGCAGTAATCCAAGTTGATCCTGCGTTCTGCCTTTTCTACCATTACCGCCATTTCGGGGCAGTAAAGCCGACAAAAATCACAGGCATTGCAGATGCCGCAGTTGAAACAGCGCGCAGCTTCTCTTTTAGCGGAATCCTTTGCATATGTGGCCCTGATTTCATCAAAAGACCGGATGCTCAAGTGGGGATCCAGGGCAGATGGGATCACCCTGGGGGCAGACTGGAAATAGTCGCGGACAATTTCATCAGGGTCTACGATGTGCTCGTTGCGATATTTTCGATCCCCACCCAGATAGGTATCCATGGAGATCGCCGGTCCGGCGCCCACCCGGCATGCGGCCAAACTTAGTTCAACGGCATCCAGGCCCTTTTTAAAATATGTATCCAGGGCCAGGGCCGCTTGTTTGCCCGATGCGATGGCATCGCTGACACTTTTGTCCGGGATGGTCAGATCCCCACCGAAAACGACGGGTATTTTCTGCTCGGTGAGTCGGCAGTGTCTCAAATCCAGGGAATTGGGTGCTTCTGCTTTTAGAAAATGCCAGATGGGCTCGGCTTTGGCGCCAATGGCGACAAATACGTCTTGAACGTCTATGGTTTCTGTTTTTTCGCCATCCGGCACGACCGAGGCCCGGCCGGCGATTTCCTCTTTGCCGACTTTCATTCGCTGTAAGGTTAGTCTGTAATCTGGAAAAGAGGAAGATGGATCGCCAACGTTTTTCTGAATGCGGATGGGGGCGACCAGCTCCATGATTTTTACCCCTTCCTTTACAGCCATGGCCATCTCAGGTTCAAATGCCGGCATATCTTCCAGGCGGCGGCGATACACGATGAGTGCAGAGACCCCCCGGCGAACGAGTGAACGCGCGACATCAATGGCGGTGTTGCCGCCACCGACAATCGCGGCTGTTCCACCTGAAGACGGTTTTTTTGCCGGATATGGATTGCGAAGAAATTCCAGCCCATCGCGAGCCAGTTCGCCACCCTGAATTTTAAGCGAGATGGACCGCTCGTAACCACAAGCGATAAAAAGCGCCTCATATTCCCGGCAAATTTTTTCAAGCAGATTTTCAGTTACCGGCATTTTGCAGTGAATGGTCACCCCCAAATCTTTAACCCGGCGAATTTCCTTGTCGAGGATATCACGCGGCAGGCGATAGGCTGGAATTCCCCAGCGCAGCAATCCGCCAGGTTCGGAACGGGCTTCAAACATGTCGCACCCATAACCCAGGCGTCTTAGAAAAAAGGCTGCCGCCAGACCGGCCGGGCCTGCCCCGGCAATCGCCACTTTTTTCCCTTTGGCCGGTTTTATATTGAAATCCGTTTGGCTGCCATCTAAAAGGGCGGTATCGCCAAGAAATCGTTCAAGGTGATGAATGGCGATGGGTTCGTCCATAGCGGCACGGTTGCAGGCGTTCTCACAGGGGTGAAAACATACCCGCCCACAGATCGCCGGAAATGGGTTTTCATTTAAAATCGTTTGCCAGGCATCTTGAAACTGCCCCCTTGACGTCAGCATTTCGATGCGGGCGATATCCTGGCCCAGGGGGCAAGCCGCGCTGCAAGGAGCGGTTTTTTCATCGAATCTGGGATGAAAAAAGCGCCAGGAGCCGGTTTGGTTCA
>JBAVYC010000972.1:0-1523 GCA_049698595.1 Desulfobacterales bacterium
GTTATACTGACCTGTACCATTTATACGAAACGGTGTCAACCTTGGTTCACTTTAGGTAAAGCCGTTTGATATATTTGCAATTTGAGTATTTCGATTTGGGATTATTAGGCCTACCCAGCAAAGTAAACCGCTTCGATCTGAATCAATTAGAGACATCTGCCTGAGGAGCATCCCGGCTGTCTTGAAACAGCATGATATCCGTGGTATTGTCCGTGCATAAAACCATATTTCAAGAACAAAGAAACCGGGGACATTATCGACCCCGCTAAATGGTGAAATCACAAATTTCGGTTTAACCTAATAGCTGATTGATAAAAGGAGATCGGAGTAATGGCGGAAAATATATTGGAGATCGATGACAACAGCTTTGAAACAGAGGTTTTACAGGCGAAAAAACCGGCCCTGGTTGATTTTTGGGCGCCCTGGTGCGGGCCCTGTAAAGGAATCGGCATGATGGTCGACAAACTGGCTGAAAGTTATGGCGACCGGATCGTGTTTGCCAAAATTAATGCCGACGACAGCCAGCAAACCGCTGTAAAATATGGCATTAAATCCATTCCTACGCTGATGTTCTTCAAAGACGGCAACGTTTTCGACAAGATCTCCGGAATGACGAATCAGGTCAAAATTGAGGAAGTGCTTAAAAAAATCCTGGCAGGTGGGCAAGGCGCGGCCCCCTTCATTGTCCAGTGATGAATTTTACTTGACCTTGCGATAAATATAATACGGCCTGAAATCGGTGGTGTTTGCATAAACAAGCTCCGGGACGAGGTTGCCGTATGCCTCTTTGGGATCAGCGGCGCCAAATTCGATGTTGCCGCTGGTGTCTGCCTTTAAGCTGGCCACGGGTTCTTTTCTCAATGTTGAGTTGGTCCACAGGATGACACCACTATCGGTTTCCCAGAGTTTAGAAATGAGTGATGCCTCAATAATTGCGCCTGCGTGCATTGACTGCCATGTCGAAGACAGCCGAACATTCGGCTTTGGTTCTGAGGCGCTAAAATGGCCGAATATTAGTGCGTCGACATTATAGGAGCTTCCTATCGATTTAATCGCCGCCAGGTCAAGTTGTTTGCGACTGACAGATGTCAAAACATGATCCTTGGTCCCCAATTCCAGAAGCCGCACGCCCGGCTGCGCTGATTGCACGTTCTGGATATAGTGCTGGGTGACGTATTCCCTTAAGTCACTATCAGCGGTGATGGAGAAATCGATGACACCGATTGCTTTATAGGCTTTAAGGTCTATTCTTGGAGGTACCCACACTTTTTCGGTATGTGAGCAACCGAAAAGAATTGATAAACTTAACGATAGGAAGACGGCAATGGTTCTGAATTTTATTTTCGTGCAATAATGAGAGCCGAATATTTGGCAATCGTTCATTTGATTCTCCTCGGACTAAGATATATTGATGGACCGCCTGACCTCGAACCTGATCCAGGGCTTTGAGACAGGCACTAAGAAAGTGAACGCCCAAGGGCCTCCTCTACTGTTTTTTTGAACTCATCCGATATATCGATTTC
>JBAVYC010000973.1:0-10229 GCA_049698595.1 Desulfobacterales bacterium
CAAAGACAAATGGAAATTAATAAAGATGCAATGAATTTCTTTAAAAGCTTATACTGGGACTATCAAGTTTCTGAAGAGAATATTATTGCAATTATTGAATTGGGGGAATGCAACGGCTTAACACGGAAAAATTTGCTAAGCCGGGCTTTAAAGTCCTGCAGATGGTATGAAATTAAAAAAATCTTGTCCCCCGAATTGCTGAAAGAGGCTTTATCAGAGGATGTTCTCAAAACCCTCTTTCCCAAATCCTTATCTCGTAAATACAATTATGTCAGAAAAATACTATACCAATAATCTATATCCTTTTCAGGATTTGGTTCTCAAACTTATTATGAAGGTTGATGACACATTTTATCTGACAGGAGGCACCGCGCTCGGGAGGCATTACCTTAAACACAGATATTCCGACGATTTGGACTTTTTTGTAAACAGGGAAGACAATTTTAAACAATTATCAAATAAAATCATTTCGCAATTACAGAATCATTTTTCCAAGATTGAAATAGCTTTGTTAAGTGAAGATTTTGCACGGATTTTTATCCATAACGAAGAATATCCTTTGAAAATTGAATTTGTGAATGATGTATTATTTCATACAGGAGAAATACAATTTACTAATTTTTTTCATAGAATTGATTCGTGGGAAAATATATTGAGCAATAAAATATGTGCTCTGCCCCGTGACGAAGCAAAAGATGTTGCTGATTTAATTTTTCTTTCGACGAAATATACTTTTACATGGGAAACGATTATAAACTATGCCCGGCAAAAAGATACCTGGGTGAATGAAATTGAAGTTTCACAATCAGTTTATAAATTTGATACGCGAAGATTAATCAAGATCAACTGGATAAAAGAGCCGGAATATGAAAACATGCAAGATATTTGTAAAATAATTGCAAAGGATATAATTGACGGTGGGGAAAATTCTCTTTTTAACTATAATCCAAGACATTATACTAGATGAAGCGATTAGCACCGAATCGCGCGCTCCGAATGTGGATATTAATATTAAAAGAAATTATGCCGGAATATAAATCGATGGAATTAATAAAAACAAGGTGTAAGGTTTACAGTATAAGATAAAAGGCATCCGCCGATGTCCTGCAGGTAGCGGGACGACGGCGCGACAAGCGAGATGCTAGCCGTATAAAAGTCCAAGTCTGTTAGCTTTTGAAGCGATTGGGCTTTTTTTATTTTCATCACCATTAAACATCAGGACTTAATCCACTTTATTCTTGTTAACCTATGCAATTGCTGCGTTTCATACTTTTGTGTCTCATCTGGCTGGCTACCATGGTGGCGATGGTCATCATGGCTCCGCTGGGGAAACATGCTCTTTTATTTTCAGTACTGTTTTGCCTCGGCCATGTCTTGATGGTTCTGATGGTGTGGCTGTTTCCAGTGGGCTTAACATCCAAAATGGCGTTGGCGAATATATTTGTATTGGGAATTTCAGCCCGACTTATTTTTTTGCCGTATCCCGTGGGAAACGATGTGTTTCGCTATGTTTGGGAAGGTTGTATTCAAAATCTCGGGTTTAATCCTTTTAACTACTCCCCCCTCAGCCCGGCCCTGGCTGAGATTGCGCAGGGTGACCTTTCCGCAATCTGGCAGCAAATCAACCATGCCGAATTTTCCGCCGTCTATCCACCGGTCGCTCTGCTGCTTTTCAGATTTTTTGCCTGGCTTAATCCGGATCCTTTTTTTTTCAAAACCGTCATGATCGGGTTCGATATCGGGGTGATGATCCTTTTGCTGCTGATGATCAAGCAACGAGGGGTTTTACCATCCCGGCTGCTTCTTTATGCCGCCAATCCGCTGATTCTTTTATATATCAGCGGGGAAGGACATCTGGATATAATTCAGGTATTTTTTTTGTGTCTGGCGCTGTATTTAATCCTTTGCAAAAAGTCCCCAGCCACAGGTTTTTCGATGCTGGGTTTGGCCATATTGTCGAAATATTTTGCTTTGGCGGCTCTGCCATTTCTGGTAAACGGGGAAAATCGAACGAAAAGTATTGCTGTGTTGATACCTTTGATTCTCTACATCCCTTATATCGACGCCGGTTCCGCCATCTTTCACGCCCTGGTAGAATTCGCGGCCCGTTTTCATTATAATGATTCCATGACGGTGTTGCTTCGATACTTACTTGGCGACCATTACTTGTTCGTTTCTATTTGTTTGCTGGGGATCTGTCTTGCCTGGGTGGTTTTGTTTGTCCATGACCAGCTGCGTAGTGTCTATCTGGCCCTGGGTTGTCTGCTCGTTTTTCTTCCGACCCTTCACCCCTGGTATATTGTATTAATTGCACCGTTTCTTGTTTTTTTTCCATCACGGGCCTGGTTGTATCTTCAAGCGGCGGTTATCTTTACATTCCCAGTAACTGCCATTGAATTCAATACCGGGGTTTTTCGAGAGATTTCCTGGCTGAAACTGTTTGAATACATTCCTTTTTATGGGCTTCTAGTAATTGGCCTTTTCAAGGGTGGGTTTTTATTTCGGGACGAATCATATGCAAATCCAACGTGTATTTCCGCTGTCATCCCTACGCTGAACGAATCGGGAAGCTTGGTTCAATGCCTCGAATCCTTGAAAAATCGCACGGCCTTGAATGAGATCATTGTGGCTGACGGCGGTTCCATCGACGGAACGCCGACACTGGCTGCAAAGCTGGGTGCCCGTGTGGTGGAAAGTCCGAAGGGCAGGGGGCTTCAAATCAGAAAAGGGGTTGAATCGGCATCCGGCGACGTGATCGTCATTCTGCATGCGGACTGTGCGGCTAAAAAAGGTGTGTTTAAAAGGATACTCAAAATGCTCGCATCAGATCCCGACATAGTTGGCGGCGCGGTCGGAATGCAGTTTGAGAGAAATAATGCCAAAACCAAGGTGATTGCTTTCTTAAACAATTTACGCACGGTTTTGACCGGAATTTCCTTCGGCGACCAGGCCCAATTTTTTAGAACCGAAGCCCTCGCTGCCACAGGCGGATTTCCCTCAATGATGCTGATGGAAGATGTTGAACTGTCATTGCGGTTAAAAGAAATTGGCAGGCTCGTTTTTTTTCGGAAGGGGATTATAGTGTCCGGAAGACGCTGGCTAGACAATGGCTTTAACGGCAATTTGATGACGGTATTTCATCTTTTCCCACGGTATCTGATCGAACGAAGATTTTGCCGTGGCAACACGCTAAAGCGCAATTTTTATGATATCTATTATTCCGATAGGAAGACCCAAACCCGGATATACCGGGAATAACAAAATACAGGCACCACCAGATCTTAAAATTGGACCAAATAAATTACAATACCCAAATTTATTGCAACTGTTTACCAAACCGTGTGATAGCTTTCAGGGCCCAGGTTCCACTTTCGACCGTATACATGGATACGCTGGGTCTCTCCGTTTTGGTCGTAAACTTTTCCCCCAGCGTGTACCCAGGCTAAAATACCCCCTCTCAGGTTATAGACCGGAATCCCTTTTCTCTGAAGTTTTTGGGCAAATTTTCCGCTGCGGTAACTGATGGTGCAATACGCAATTTTAACAGCGTCTTTATATTTTAAAGGATTATTCATGAAATCTTTTTCGGTAATTGCACCGGGCAGCATGGAGATCTGCTGCTCACGGGGCTCCCGGATATCGATTAGTACCGTTCTGCTGTCAGCCATAAGATTCATTGCATTTTGCGCCGAGAGGTCCTGTACTTCGGGAAATTGCTTTTTATACCCGTTATACATATCCTCAATCTTTTGACGTTTAACCTCATCGCTCCAATCTTCAGATGACAGGCTCATTTGACCCATAAGGGTTACGAAAGTAAATGCCAACGCCGCCGTAAATAACCCCAGAATGGTACGGCGATATGTTTTTAATTGTTTTTTCATGGTCAAGTTATTCCATATCCCACCAACCCGAAATCCCCGACAGCCCTTTCTATTTTTAGCCACCGATTTTTTCCCGAAAAGCGTTTATGGTCGCTTGGTAATTCCGACTGCCGAATATGGCGGAACCCGCCACAAACACGTCCACACCGGCAGCTGCAATGTCGGCAATCGTTTCTTCGTTGACACCCCCGTCGATTTCGATCAGGGTCTGTAGATTTTTTTGCTGGATCAATTGACGCAAAACTCTTACTTTATCAAGGCTGTTTTTTATGAACGCCTGACCACCGAATCCGGGGTTGACACTCATAATAAGCACATAATCGATATCTGCAATAATCCATTCCAATATCTGAATTGGCGTTGAAGGATTCAGGACAACACCCGGTCGCGCCCCGCACTCGCGAATCAGCTGTACCGACCGGTTCAGGTGTATGCTGGTTTCGACCTGCACGGATATCAAAGAGGCCCCGGCTTCGGCAAATGCCGGTATGTAATTGTCCGGGTTTTCAATCATCAAGTGCACATCGATCGGCAGTGAGGTTATCCGCCGGACCGCTTCGACAATCAATGGTCCTATGGTAATGTTGGGTACAAAATGACCGTCCATGACATCCGCATGGATCCAATCAGCGCCGGCCGACTCAACTGCCTTGATCTCATTGCCGAGCCTGGCAAAATCAGCCGATAAAATTGAGGGTGCGATGACTTTCATTTAAAACCTCCGGTTTTGCCCGTTGTCGGTTGTCTGTAGCCTGTTGTCAGAAAAACCCGATAAGGGCTTAAACCCTACCACGCCTCATACAGCCGGGTCTTCACAAGTTTATCATCCTCAAAAATGAATGCCCTTGCATCCCGATCCCTTGGGACCAGAACCCAGATTTCTTCGCCGGGTTTGATGTAGTCGTCGAATATATCGACAGTTTTATCCTCACTCTCTAATTCCACCCGGATCCTTTTTTTCAGAAATCCGTTTTTAACGCGATGCTGCAACAGACTACCGTACAATGGATGATTCAGGTGTGCGCCTATCGTTTTGCCGGAATGGCGGTTGATCACCAGGTTAACGGGACTATTTTCGCGTATTCGATAGCCTGCCAGTGGTTCCTGTTGAATAACAATATTACGGGGTTTATGTTTATCAAAATACGATCGTATCTCTCCCACCTTAAGGTTTGTCTTTTCGATCGTCAACACGGCTTTATCCAGTGAAAGCCCTGCAAGTTCAGCCATTTTGTATGCAACCGGTCGAGACCCCATGCTTACCAAAAGATCAACCGAAGCCCCGCGCGTGATCATGGCGCCGGCTGAGGGTACCTGCGCAATAATATTGTCTTTTTCAACAGCGTTGAAATAGGTTCGTGTCAAATGTCCCTGGGAAATGCCGTTTTCTTCCATTATCATTCGAGCCTGACGCTCTGAAAGAGAGATTAGATTGGGCATTAAAATATTCTTGGATCCCTTTGAAATGATAATTCTGATATCTCGATCTTTCTTTATTTCCGATCCCGGGTCCGGTTCCTGGTAGATCACATGGTTTTTTGGGAATTGCCGACTGTACTCCGATCCATTTACTTTTGTATTCAATTGCAGATCGGTCAACTGTTCAAGAGCGGTGACCACATCCTTTCCCACAAGGTTCGGCACAATTACCGTATCTTCGCTTTTGATGATAAACGTCAGAGTCAAATAGGCACTGGCGCCTGCAATCACTAAAAAGCCGATAAATAGGGCTGCTATTTTTACAAGCTTTGTTATCATGGGATTCGTTGAAGTCGAACTGAAAAGAAACCGTCCATCTGAGTTAAATAGGGAAAGGTTTTGAAAAAACCGTTGGTGATTGCGGTTTTTCTGATTTCATCCGGAAGCCTTTCGTGTTGATCATGTATAACAAATTCGTCGTGCTTTTTCAAAAATTGATAAATCACCTCTTCATTTTCTTCGGGCTCCGGACTGCATACGGCATACACCAAAAAGCCTTCCGGTTTGACTGCGGGGGCTAAATTCTCCAGCAGGCGCAGTTGCCTGGTTTTATTTTTTAATAATTCTTTTTCGGATCGGTGCCATTTTATATCCGGGTGGCGACGTATGACGCCTAGTCCCGAGCAGGGTGCATCCAATAGAATACGGTCAAAAACTTTCGGTGGCCCTTGCGGCAACCCATCTTCAAGATCAAAACATAGGGTTGACACGTTAGATATGCCCAAACGCTGCATTTCAGCCTCAAGCTGCGAAAGCTTGCCCCCGTCTCTGTCCAATGCAACAACAGCACCTTTATTTTTCATGAGTTGGGCGATATGACCGGTTTTTCCACCCAGTCCTGCGCAGGCGTCCAGAATAGTTTCCCCGGGCCTCGGATCCAACAGCAATGAAACCAGCTGTGCGGCTTCATCCTGAACCTGGAACCAACCGGCTGCAAAGCCACTGAGCTTTGGTATCGATGTTGCCGGGTTGACCAATGTGATACCGTCCGGCGAAAAAAGCGTTTGGGCTGCGTGTTCAGCTTCGCGGTCGAGTTCGGTCAACAGTTCTCCTGGTGATATCTTGAGTGTATTGGTGCGAACGGTTATCGGTGGGATCGAATTTGCGGCATCGCACAAGTGAGCGGTTTTTTTTTGACCATAACGATGCAGCCATCTGAGGATGATCCATTCCGGAAACGATTTGGCGGTCGCCAGAGCGGTAATTGCATTTTCACCCATATCCGGAAAGGAAACGTTTCGATAGTCCCGGGAAGCTTTACGCAACAAGGCGTTTACATACCTTACGACCCATGGCGCACCGGACACTTTGGCCATATCAACAGCGGTGTTCACCGCCGCGGAATCAGGAATTCGATCCAGGTAAATAATTTGAAATAGGGCCAGCCTTAGGATATTCAGGATCCGCGGGTTGATTTTATCAAAGCGGGTGCTGGAAAAATGGGAGATAATATAATCCAAGCGGCCCTTCCAGCGCAGGACCCCGTATACGAGTGTCTGCAGCAGCGCCCGATCGCGCCGTGAGTCCACCTGTCCGGCTCCGGAATAGTCATCCATTAGGGTGTTCAGGGTGCGCCGGTCCTGATCCAGGGTGTTCAATATGACCCATGCAGTTTTTCGTACATCGATGGACATGATAAACTGGCTTTGAATAACTATTTAGTTCATTTCAAATTTTAGCTCATTTTCTCAACTAAAATTACGACCTTTAGAAATTCTTATAATATATTTTGCTCTGATAATGTGGCCAAGCAGAATTTGTTCAGATGCTAACTAAGAACGGAACCCGGCGGTATCTTGTGTCCTCGCAGAAAATCTTTTGTCAATAGGCGTTTGCCCGAATCACCCTGGATTTCTTCGACACAAAGCGCGCCTTTGGCGGTGGCGACACGTAACTCATCGGCAAACCCTTTCAGGACGGTACCGGGAAACTCAGTGACTTCACTCGCGAGGGGACGGGATTTGAATATCTTCAGGCGTTTGTTACCAAGAAAGGTATAAGCTCCGGGCCACGGATTGACTCCCCGGATAAAATTTGCCAAGGATTCAGCAGATTTATTCCAGTTAATGAGGCCGTCATCCTTTGAGAGCATGGGCGCGTAGGTGGCAAGGCTGTGGTCCTGGGGCATGGGTTGGATCGTATTTTCAGCCAACCCTCTTAGCGTGTCGATCAGAACTACTGCGCTTTTGTCAGACAGGCGATCATGCAGATCCCCGGCTGTTTCATCTAGTCTAATGGGCTCCCTGGCGCTAAGCAGGATGTCTCCCGTATCGATTTCTTTTTTCATCAGCTGGGTACACACGCCGGTTTCTTTTTCGCCGTTAATAATAGCCCATTGAATAGGGGCTGGTCCGCGATATTTGGGAAGCAGTGAGGCATGAACATTGATCGTTCCCTGACGGGGCAGCGCCAGTACATTTTCAGGGACTATATAGCCAAAGGCGATGACAATCACAAAGTCCGGCTTGTGTTGCGCGACCTCATTGCAAAACGCTGCTGTTTTAATCGAAGCCGGCTGCAGAACACGATATCCCAGGTCCAGTGCAGTTACCTTCACTGCCGGTGGCGCCACCTTGCGGCCCCGTCCTTTGGGGCGGTCCGGTGCTGTGACCACCATGCAGACATTATAATTGTTTTCATGCAACGCAATGAGCGCCGGGACGGAAAATTGCGGTGTCCCCATAAATATGATTTTAAACGTTTTATTCATTTTTCCCGTAGTTGCTTTTTGACGCGCCGTTTGTACATTTGCCTTTTCAATGCGCTGATGTGCTCAATGAATAACGTGCCGTTTAAATGGTCGATTTCGTGCTGAAGGACGATGGCCAGGAGTCCTTCCGCATCGATTTTCAAGGGGTTGCCGTCCCGGTCATGGCCTTCAACGGTGATGGCAGCAGCGCGTTTCACGTCAGCTCTAAATTCGGGTACACTGAGGCAGCCTTCATTCTCCGATACGATCTCTCCCTCTCGGGTGACGACCTTAGGATTGATAAGAACATTCAGGGATCGGCTTTCATCTCTGGGAGAAACATCATAAATCAATAAACTCTTGTCCCAGCCGACCTGGATTGCCGCCAGGCCGACCCCCGGGGCGTCATACATGGTGAGGGCCATTTTATCGATTTTTTCTTGAACCGCCCCATCGATATTGTCCAGCGGTTGCGTCGGTTGGTTCAAAAATTTATCGGGGTATGTTAAAATATTGAATTTGCTCATATTGTTACTCTGCTATGCCTTTAATCTTCGAATCTTCGAATTCTTTGCCATCAAAAGACATCCGACGAATGTTCACGCTGAGAATCATTGCCGATATGAAACCGATAAGGATTACCGGAATCACTTGAATGGCATGGTTTGCCAGGGTGAAACCAAGTGCATCTTTAGCGGAAATGCCGAATAGCGAAAGCGCGAACACCCCGCCTGCTTCCCAGAGTCCCCACCACCCGGGAACGGACGGCAGGGAAATAAAGATACAGATAATCACCATCACGGTGGTGATTTCAGTGTATGTCAGATTAATGCCCGGGCTGCCGAGCGAAAACAAATAGTAGGAACACGCCTGCAGGCCCCAGATCAGGGCTGATAACCCCGCACACATAATGATTTTTTTCGGATATCTGATCAGTGCGAAACCCTGGGCGATATTTTTTAATATGCCGACAATCGGTTCACAAACTTTTTTTCTGACCGTGGCCTTGAATTGCTTTCCTGCAAAAAAAAGCACCCCCGGCGTGAGCAAAATTGCACTGTAAATCAAATCGCGGGCCTTGCCGATGCTGAATATTGCGATCCCCGCAATTAACACGGCACCCAGCTTAAGCATGGTATCGAAGACGGTTTGCAAGGTCTCTCCGCTCAGCTGGTAAGTTTCATGAGTAACGTTTAGATCAGGGTTTATTTTCAATCCGCCGGCGGTTAACATGAACAGCAGAATCAAAAAGCAAATGTCAAATACCCTTTCCGCGACCACGGTGGCCAGGCCGGTAGCAAAAGGAACTTTTTCCTCTTTTTGCAGAATCACCGGGCGGGCCACTTCACCAAGGCGACCCGGCAGCACGCAATTGATCATAAATCCGATCATCATGGGATGAAAAGCACGCCGGAAACTTATCCTGCGGGTCGATTCCAGTATGATTTGCCACCGGAAAGCCCGTAACATAAAAGAAATCACGGTGACCAGAACCGCCGGCAATACCCAAAAATAATTGATAGAAGTCAGATACTTAAACAGCTCGGCAATCGGGACGTTTTTAAAAGCAAAATAGAGTGCTACCGCCGATATTAAAACACCCGCTATAAAGGAGATGGTCATGTTTTTTTTCACGCAGCTAAAATTTCCCGGGCAGCGGCAATGTCTTCTTTGATTTGAGCAATAAGCTCTGAGATGTTCGCAAATTTTACTTCATCACGGATACGTTTGATAAAGTTCACCTGAATTTTTTCACCATATATATCATCATCAAAATCAAAGATATGCACTTCAACCGTAAAATCGTGATCTTCAAACGTCGGGCTGTAACCGATATTTGCCACGCCTTTGAACGGTTTACCCCGGCACTCACCGGTAACTGCATAAATCCCGATTTTAGGACATAATTCGTCATGCAGATTTACATTGGCTGTCGGAATGCCAAGTAGTTTGCCGCCGCGATCACGTCCGGTGACGACCCTTCCTCTGATCTGATAATAGCGCCCCAGCATTTTTTCGGCCTGCTCCATAAAACCGTCTGTGACGAGTTCCCGGACTTTGGTGCTGCTGATTCTTTCTGCAAATCCCTTGGATCTCCTAATCCAGTCCGCCACAATGACCTCAAAGCCATATCTCGGAGCATAAGCTTTTAGCAATTCGATATTGCCTTCACGATT
>JBAVYC010000974.1:0-1731 GCA_049698595.1 Desulfobacterales bacterium
CCCACCCGTTTCATAAACTCCCAAACAGGGATGGATGTCAGACCTCCGATCACACCGCCGATATAGCTTGGTAGTCCGAAACCGAATAGTTGATGCCAAATCAAACCGGCGATTATACTGACCGCCACAATTGCCGCTAATCAGCGACCACCAGCAGAGCTGGAGGTATGAGGATGGCCCCTTGAAGGGGCTGGGACCATCTCTGCTGGTGGCCGCTGATTTTTAAAAAGAATTTTTTGATCTCTGTATTATAGGATCTGTTGGTTTTGATGACTACTTGACCGATTCATCATTTGCAAGTATCTTGTTTGCCTCGGCCAGGTTTGAGGGTGGTTGTCCTTCTGGCGCATACCAACAGATTGTAAAAAAAATATGCAAAAATTCTTTTTTATATCAATTCATAAGCCGCCGGCATCGATCAGACACACACCCATCAAGCATGCCCTCGCGGTAAGGTTAGAACCTTTTAAATTCTCACCGGTATAGCCGGTGGCTTATGAATTGAGTCAAAACCAACCGCTGCCAGAATGGCATAGGACACCTCCCTGTTGTGTAGGATAGCAATTCAGTGCTCATCTGAGGACGTTTTTACTTTATTGAAGACTACAAAGTCAACTCTAACCACATGGGCCAGCCGCTGACGCATTTTCCAACCTCCAAAGATTGCCGGTTTTGAAAAAAAAATTTTGATAGCGGAGCGTAAAAATGACGATGGTCAACCCGTCAAAGAATTGCTTTATCATATCCGAGCATTATATTGGAAGAACTTTTGGCTTTGCCCAATTGCAAAAATGCAATGGTGAACATTGAGGCCTCGGATTCGGAGAGCCTCAGTCTCGGAGAGAATGACGGGTTTAAAGAAAACGAGACTCAAAGCACACCTTCTGAATTGATTTTCAAATTTAAATGGGTCGTCTTGGATAATGGAAATCCTCATTGAGCAAATAAAAGAAGAAGGTCTGGTCTTCGAATTTGAAAAATCAGCGGCGGCCTTTCCTGTTCTGGCCGAAATGGTTGACAACGGCGAATGGGAATTTTCGGCACCGATAAGGATCGTTTTGAGGGCGCAGCGGATCGGAGATATGGTGGAAATAGATGGAGATATCGAAACATCTGTGCGCCTGCCCTGCAGCCGGTGTCTGCAACCATTTGAAACGCCTTTGAAATCCCGTTTTGCGCTCACCTACCAGCACCGGACGACGGATGGCATAGAGGAGACCGAGGCCCGGGAAGTCGAACTGAGCGCCGAAGATATGGGAATCGTTTATTTCCAGGGCGAAAAAATCGATCTGAAAAACCCAATCCAGGAGCAGCTAGTAATGGAATATCCCCTCAGAGGCCTTTGCAAACCCGACTGCAAGGGCCTGTGCCCCAAATGCGGTGCTGATCTGAATGAAGATCTTTGCGATTGTGACCGCAGATCTCCACCCGGCAAGTTTGCCGTCCTAAAAAATTTAAAGCTGGACAAATAAAGAATCCTGGCCCGGAGGACCAGGTTTTCGATAATAGAATAAAACTTCGGATTCGCCAATGGAGAATAGGAAACAACAGTTCGACTTAATTCTACAACGCCCCGGAAGATTCCTGTGGAGAGTG
The DNA here is from genome assembly GCA_049698595.1 of Desulfobacterales bacterium. Classification (GTDB taxonomy): domain Bacteria; phylum Desulfobacterota; class Desulfobacteria; order Desulfobacterales; family JAFDCJ01; genus JAFDCJ01. The sequence continues at coordinate 1,597 of JBAVYC010000974.1, forward strand.
CTCGTTGGCTTTAAACGCAATCAGGGATTGCTGCTGGCCGGTGCGGTTGCCTACTATACCCTTTTGTCCGTAATTCCCATGCTGGCACTCATTCTGGTGGGACTGTCGCATTTCATCGATGAACAACAGCTCTAC
>JBAVYC010000975.1:0-8428 GCA_049698595.1 Desulfobacterales bacterium
GCGGACGGGATTGACAACGACTATGACGGACAAATAGATGAAGCCGGGGAAAGCGGGGTCGTTGAAATAATGTGGACCGTAGTCGACAACGATGGTATAGCCGGCGTACCGCCGCCCCCTCCTAATACCAAAAGCATAGCCGTTACGGTATCCTGGCGAACGCCGCTGGGAAAGCAGAAGCGTCTCACGCTGAACACCATCAGAGCCCAAAATGCAACAGCGAGTTAATCCAGGCCTTGGCAATGGAGATAGAAAGGACGAAATCCATGTTAAAAAAATTTTTATTCATTAAAAATGAAGAAGGCTCTGCCATCGTGGTTGCGCTGATGATTTTAATGGTCGTTACAATCATCGGAGTATCCTCTTCCAACACGACCACGGTTGAACTGCAGATTGTTCGCAACGACGGAATATATAAACAAAACTTGTATCTGGCTGAAGCCGCCGCCCAGGAAGCGATTCAGATGATCTGGAACATATCCCGATCCGACCCGATCCTGCTGGAAGACAAGGTTCCGGTGTGGCTCAATACCATCGACATGAAAAACATCGACAATTGGGATGATGACGGGGCCGACGGCAATGATACGGCTTTGATCTCATCTACGGATCCAGATGCAAGCTTAGCGGTGGTTGATGCGGGTATAGCCGCTGGAGGATCACTTGATATTTCCTCCGAGACCAATGCCCACGATTTTGCCGTATTTGGGCTCGGCAACCGCAATAATGGGCGGGTCTTTATCAGAATCGGATATAGAGAACGGTTTTAAGAAAGGGAGTTATCTCATGAGTCAAATAAAAAAATACTTAGGTCGGCTTTATACCTCCAGGGACAAAGGTTATTTCCTTAGATTAGCGACCGGAATTCTTTTTGCAGCAGTCCTGTTGTGTCCCACAGGTGCCGCCCGGGCGGTCCAGCTCAGCGACGAACCCATGGAAACACAGGTTCAATCCGCGGCCGCCAACATTATGTTTATTTTGGATAATTCCGGCAGCATGGACTGGGAGTTTCTGACCGAAGGTACCGACGGGAAGTTTGAAGGTAACATCGAGTATGTGTTTGATGATCCCGGAAACGATAATACCTATCAATTTTGCTGCAACGATACCATTCTGTCCGACCGGGGCAAATGGAAATCCCAGTGGTCGGGGTATAACAAAATATATTATAACCCCAACACTGCTTACCTGCCCTGGCCGCAAACCACCACGAATGCGTTTGCGGATGCAGATATCAGCAATCCCAGGGCAAATCCGGCCAATGCGACACCGACATTCGATCTCAGAGCCGAGTATCATTCGATTGCCGGCTACGACGGCGAAGTGGTCGTAGACAACACCGATGCCGGCTTTTCAGTGAGCGCTGAAAGCCATTGGGGAACTTCCACCTACGATTACGACATCGGCAGTAACTACCGTTTTAATGAAGTTCTGCCCGATCCTGACCCCGGCGCCTGGGCCCAATGGACACCGACACTCCCGGCGCCAGGCAATTATGAGGTATATGTCTGGTTTAGGGCCGATAACACCGCCCGCCAGCACGATGTATCCTACACCATCGGACACGCCGGCGGACCCACCACCGTCAGCGGCATCAGTCACCACCCGGATGAAGCCCAAGGAGACCAATGGGTACTTTTGGGTGAATTTTCATTCGCAGGGGACGGTTCGGATTATGTGCGCCTGGAAGCGCCCAGAGTCGACACGGACTGCTGCGATTACAGCGCCGATGCGGTTAAGTTTGTTGATTCAAATGCTGCAGCCGCGCCGACTGTAAGCATAAAAAATGCCCATTACTACACCTGGCATGACGCCGATGAGGATGGTGAACTGGGCAGCAATGAAAATATTTATCTGATAAACTTTGTCGACAGTGATGCGGACAACGTTCTTGACACCCGGGCATATTACCGGGTTGATAATACGGACGGCAACGACATCGTTGAAGACGGGGAATTGTATACAGTCACGGATACGACCGAACAAAACTTCATCAAACCCAAAGTATACGATGAAGAGGGAAATTTTATCTCCTATAAAACCGATGCCGAAGACCTTCAGAACTTTGCCAACTGGTACCAGTATTTCCGGCGGCGCGAATTGACCGCCAAAGCGGTGGTGGCCAACGCCATCAACAGCCTGGGGGGCGTCAGTATCGGTCTTTATACGATCAACAGCGGTGTACGCCAGCCGGTCCTGCCCATTAAACTGGATATGGCAGCCAGTCAAATTGTCGATAACCGGGATGCCGGGTTTTCTATAACGGGAACCTGGAACGAGTCGGGTGCATCACATGAATATGACGGTAGTTCCTATTACACTAGTCAGTTGGGTGCTACCGCTACCTGGACGCCTGACCTTCCCGCTGCCGGCACCTATAATGTCTATGGCTGGTGGTGCTACCACTATGCCCGCGATACCAGTGCGCTATATACCGTTAACTATGCCGGTGGATCAGATCAGATCTGGGTGAACCAACGGGAAGACACTGGACAATGGATTCTCCTGGGCACCTACTATTTTGATGCCGGAACCTCCGGCAATGTAACGATGGCACGCGACGACAATACGGGAACTAGTACCAGCGCCGATGCCGTCATGTTTGAACAAATAGGCGGCGCTACGGTGAATGTGGATGAAACCTACACCCTGCTGGATAAACTGTACAGCCTGGAATCCCATGATAGCACGCCCCTGAGACAGGCTTTGGAAAATGTAGGCGAATATTACCACCAGGATGACGGTTCCGACGGCAATCTGGGCAGCTCTCCATTTTCCGATGCCAACAACGGCGGCGCCTGCCAAAAGGCATATGCCATCGCAATGACGGATGGGTACTGGAACGGCAGCGATCCCAGCGTGAATAATGCGGACGACGGTGAGGGGGATCCTTATGAAGATAGCTATTCCAATACCCTGGCCGATGTGGCCATGTACTATTATGAAAATGATTTATCCAGCGCGCTCGACGACGTGGTGCCGTCAAAGGCTTGCGACACAGCCAATCATCAGCACATGACCACCTATACCTTATCGTTTGGGGTGACCGGCACCATTGATCTTACGGATATGGACGCAGACGGTCAGGCGGATGCGATCAGCTATGCCGATGATCCCTGTTTTTTCAATGCCAACACACCGGTCCCGACCTGGCCGAATCCCACGGCCGGCAATTCACAAAAAATCGACGATCTCTTGCATGCGGCGGTCAACGGCCGGGGGCTATTTTTCAGTGCCTCCAATCCCCAGGAACTGGTCGATGCCATGGCCGAGATCATCGGCGATATCCGTGATCCGGCCTCGGGCGCTTCGGTCTCCGTCAACGGTGAGGAACTCGGGGCCGACACGGTGCTGTATCAGGCCAGATATCTATCCGGCGATTGGATCGGTGAAGTGCTGGCATTTCCCATCGATCAGACCACCGGTGCGGTATTAAACGCGGAGGATCAGATATTGTGGAATTCTTCCGACAAGCTCGAACGGATCGGAGTCACCTGGGACAACCGCAGGATCGTGACGTATAACGGGGCCGATGCCGGCAGTAAATTCAGATACGGCAGTCTGACCACTGCCCAGCAAAACGCTCTGAAGGAGGCTGACTGGAACATGGGATTGAGCCAGGATGATCAGGCCGAGCGCATCCTAGAATATATCAGGGGCCGCAGCGACAATATCGGGTCTTTAAATTTCAGGTATCGTACCAAAACATTGGGAGATATCGTCCACTCGGCCCCCGTCCTGGTAGGCAAAGCCGCTGCCGCTAGCGGTGACGGTGTGGATAATAACGACGATGGCGTTGTGGATGAAACCGGCGAGCTGAGCGGCGGAACCATATTTGCCGGCGGAAATGACGGCATGTTGCATGCGTTCGATGCCCAAAATGGCTGGGAACGCTTTGCCTATGTGCCCAATATCGTGATGAATAATCTAAGATATTTAAAAGATGTCAACTACAGCCACCAGTTTTATGTGGACTTGACACCCTATGTCAAGGAAATTGCCATCAGTGCCACCGTGAGAAAAACATATCTGGTAGGTGGACTCGGTAAGGGCGGCAAAGGCTATTACGCCTTGCTCATTCGAAACCGGTCGGAAAGCGGCGGCGTCTGGACGGACATCCTGAATGTAGACAATGTCGATGATACGACCTCCGAAGATACGGTCAAAGCCATGATTCAATGGGAGTACCCGCGGGCCGACACGGCCGCCGACGGTATGGACAATGATGGGGATGGCAGCACAGATGAAGTCGGTGAAACAGATCCTGACATCGGTTACAGCTTCAGCCAGGCCTACCTGGTCAAAACCAATGCCACCAATGCCGCCCACCAGTGGGTGGTGATATTCGGCAACGGCTACAGCAGCAATGATGCCAAAGCCGTGTTGTATATTCTTGATCTGAACGGGGTTATCATCCGTAAAATCGATACGGGCGTCAGCGGAGATAACGGACTATCAACCCCGGCCTTAATCGACGTTAATAACGACCAGCGAGTGGATTATGTCTATGCCGGAGACCTGCAAGGAAACATGTGGAAATTTGATTTAACCGACGCTGATGCCGCCAACTGGGCGGCGGCTTTTAATGACGGCACAAATCCCCAGCCCCTTTTCGCAGCCGGCCAGCCGATCACCTCCAAACCGGATGTCATGCGGCATTGCACGGAGCATGGCTATATGGTTGTTTTCGGAACCGGTAAATTTTTGCACAACGACGACCGGGCGGATGTCAGCCTGCAAAGTATATATGGCATCTGGGATTACGGCGACGATGAAGATGACGATGAATATCTGGGATCCTTTGACCCCAATGCCGGGCAGGCGCTTTCCAACCAGACCATGGGTGTTACCCTGCTGGAGCAAACCATCGATGATCTGAGAACCATCAACGGTCACGACTATCGAACCTTCAGTGACAATTCCACCAGCTGGCCTACTATTATGGATACGGATGCCGATCAACAGCCCAATCCGCTGACCCATGCCGGTTGGTATGTTGATTTTCCCAACACAGCGCCTTATGAGGGCGAGCGGGTATTCAAAGGCGTCCAAATCCGGGATGGCAAAGCGATTGTGATTTCATTTATTCCCAACCTTTCACCCTGTTCGGGGGGCGGCAACTCCTTTTTATATATCATGGATGCCTGCGATGGCAGCCGGATGCCGGAGGACTACAGCCAGTTTGATATTGGCACACTCGGCAACACGATCCAAATCGGTACCGATCCTGAGACCGGTGACCCGATAATGGCGCCGCCCACCGGCAAAGCATTTGTCGGTACACTGCATGAACCCAAGATTATTAGAAAACCGGGCACCGGTCTTGAGCGATTGTATATGAGTTCTTCCACCGGTGTTGTAGAAACCGAAGATTTGCCGGCCGAAAGAAGAGGGATGCTTTATTGGCAGGAAAGATAGGGGTTTGTATCCCAACAGATTTTCACCGTAACCGCTTGGGCTCGTCAATATAAGCGCAATGGTTACAAAACTGATTCAGATGAAGGAAAGGAATCAACATGGTTATAAACATTAATAAACGGCTTTTCGAAGCAGTGCTTGCCGGGCTATTCTTTGCTGCCATGGCTTTTGCGCCCGGAATCGGTTCGGATGCAGAAGCCGGATCGAAAAATCGCGGGAGATCCGATATTGTGTATACCGGTGAAACACCGGTCCATCCCGGTTATCCTCAGTTATTTGATAATATCGGTACCATAGACAGATTAGCAGCCGGAGAAGTGGTAATTGATGACTCCTTGTACCGGATTTCGAATTCCACCACGTATCATGTACCGGGATCGTACACTGTCTCGAGGTCCCGTTTTAAGGCCGGCGACAGTGTGGGGTGTCTCTTCACGGCAGACGGCGAAATAGAATCCATCTGGTTCATCTCCCGCAATAGCCGATAATCTGGATACTTAAGGGAGTCGAATACCAGGAGATCCACGACCGCCTGGTCTTTGGGCTCGACTTCCCGGTTGCACCAGCCGTCGGACATGACAATCGCCATCCGTTGATTTCATCGCATGTGGGGGCGCAGCCCGGCCCCCCATAAGCGATAAATTGTTTTATGAACATTCAGGGCTGCATTCAGCCGTACCGGCTGTTTTGAAATTGCTATTCGGATCCGATTCTTTTGTTGATCAAATCCCCGCTATCTAGTATGACTGGCACCATTGATTTCAAATCCATTCTACACCCACATACAGGCCGGCCGCTATGTCGCGAATCCGCAACCAGACCATTCAGGGATTAACTGTCGGTGATACATTCACGGTTTCACGGAAATTCACCGAAAAGGACATGCTAAACTTTGCCGACATCACCCGGGACTACAATCCCATCCATTTTGACGAACGCTTTGCAGCGACAAAAAATTTAAAAGGCCGGATTTGCCATGGACTGCTGGTCGGAAGTCTGCTCACCAAAATCGGAGGGGAAATCGGATGGTTGGCCTCGGAAATGAATTTTCGTTTTAAAAAGCCGGTTTATTTTGGAGATACGATTGATTGTTCGCTGACCATCACAAAAATCGACGGGCAAAACCGGGCCAGAGCCGAGGTAATTTATCGCAACCAGGACGGAACCGTCGTCCTGGAAGCCGAATTAGGGGGTATTCTTCCGGGCGACCGGGAACGGAAGATCCTCGATGCCATTCTGGCGGCAGGGGAAAAGAATAAAAAAAATATGCGCTTTACTTCGGATTAACCTTGGCTTCGGATGGGACGGAACTGCTTGCACCGGCACCTGGCCCGGAGGGTGTTGCCGAGGATCTGATCATATTTGAACGGCCTTCGAAAATCGCACCCTCCCTGATATCAATGGACTTTGCCTTGCAGTCTCCCAGCAATTGACCGGAAGATTGAATCTCGAGCTGTTGGCGGGCCAGAACATTGCCGGTGACCTGCCCCTGGATAACGATGTTGTCGGCCTCAACGTCGGCTTCCACGACACCGCTTTGACCAACATGGATATCACCGACAACCTTGATCGTGCCTTTAAAATGACCTTCCACACGAAGATCTTCATCGCCCTGAATATCACCTTCGATCTTTATTTTTTTGCTCAAAATTGAAGTTGTGCCGGTCGTTTTTCCTATTTCCATCTACATCTCCTTCAAATAAAAAATTAGAAATCTACGAGCTGAAATCCTCTAATTGCGGTCTGGTGCTTTCATTTTTTTTCAACGGCTGCAGACGCGGGTGAGGTTTGCGAGGGCTTGTTGGGAGCGGGTCTGGATTCCTGGGCCGATCTTTTGCCCATTTGCATTTCCCCGTCAAAAACGGCACCGTCCAGGATTGAAATTTTAGGGGTTACGATCCGCCCATTGATTCGGGCGGTATTGTCCATATGAATTTTTTCTGTCGCCGTAAGATCGCCCTCTACATTTCCATTAATGGCGATACTGGTGGCGTTGAAGTTTCCTTTAACCCTGGCTCCCTGAGCAACCTTCAGTTGGCCTTTTAAATTAAATTCTCCCTCAAAAGAGCCCAGGATGATCATATTGCCTTCGCCGGAAACGTTTCCGTTGATTTTAAGATTTTTCCCGAAGAAAGTTGTGGAATTCTCAGTCCTGTCTTCCGGGGTACTTTTAGGGCTAATCTGAAAAGTACTTTTAGGGGTCGTCGGCGTATCGGCGGCAGACGCTTCTTCTTCTTTTTCCTTTTTCCCGAATAATGTCATTCTTAAACTCCTTTTGAAATAAGGTGGTTGACTGCAAGCACGCGATATTTTTTTACGCACCTTGTCTAGTAATATATAGTAAAATCGTTAAAATGTAAAAAGATTTCGTAAAAATCAAAGCATTTAGGGACCTTAAGAGTGATGGGGGTATGCGTTCACAGTTCAGTTCCAGAGTTCACCGCCAGGGTTACCTTTCTTGGGTTGACCTTGCGCATAGTTTAGCCCGCTGGACGTATGGGCATGAAACCGCTGAACTCTGAAACCGTGAACGGCCCTGTTTTTGGCGTTTTCTTCCATTGGTGATGCAATCATCCCTTTTTTGTGCTATACATCAAGAGATTTTATCAAGGAGCACCACCATGAAAAAAACCCGCCTCTTTTTGTTTGTTCTGAGCTTAATCCCGTCTGTCTTAATTGCCGGTGTGATTCCGGACAATCCCACGTTTCAATCAGCCAGAGCTAAACTGGTCAAAAATTATATCGTCGGCCAGGGAATAGCCGATCCGCAGGTCCTGGCAGCGATGCGCTCCGTGCCCAGGCACTGTTTTATACCTCAACGACTTGTTTCAAGAGCCTATGCAGATACCGCCTTGCCCATCGGAGAAGGCCAGACCATATCGCAGCCCTATGTGGTCGCACTGATGACGGAAAGCTTAAAACTTAGCGGCAATCATCGGGTGCTTGAAATCGGGACAGGCTCGGGCTACCAGGCGGCGGTACTAGCGAAAATGGTCAAAAAAGTTTACTC
>JBAVYC010000976.1:0-7318 GCA_049698595.1 Desulfobacterales bacterium
TCAACCGGCATTTATCCTGACCCAGTTCGGTCTCACCGAAGACGCCATCAAGGTCGTGGATAAGTACACGGTGCAGATCACCTTAGATAAACAGCATGCCCAGGGAATTTTCTTCTCGTGCCTTTCGGCGGGCGTCGCCAGTATCGTGGATTCCAAGGTGGTCAAACAGCATGAGCAAAAAACCGATAAATATCCCAACGGTGACAGGGGAATGACGTGGTTGTCCCGCAATTCCGCCGGCTCCGGGCCCTTTGTCCTGAACAAATGGGAGAAAAACGATCGGGTCATTCTGGACGCCAATGCGAAACACTTTGTCCACCCTCCCAAAGTAAAGCGCGTGGTCATAAAAGAAATCGTTGAAGCTACCAGCCGACGTCTTCAGGTGGAAAAGGGTGATATCGACCTGGCCTGGGAAATGTTCGCGGATCAAGTTAAAGAACTGGAAAAGAACCCGGACATCCAGATTGCCCGGATCGCTGCGCTTCAAATCTGGTATGTGGGAATGAACGTCAGCAAAGGCCCCTTAGCCGATGCCAAGGTGCGAAAAGCAATCCGGTACGCCATCGACTATGACGGTATCATCAACGACATCATGGCCGGCGCCGGGGTGCAGACCAATACGTTCATACCCAAAGGATTCGCAGGCTATGAAGACAAGATCATCTACCGGACGGACCTTGAAAATGCCAAAGCCCTTTTAAAAGAGGCTGGTTATCCCGATGGGTTTGAGATCTCCATGGATCACGGTGACCAAACCCCGTATCCGGCAGTGGCGCAGGTCATCCAGAATTCCCTGAGCAAAGTGGGCATCAAGGTCAAGCTAAACAAGCTGATATCCGCTCAACTCTGGCCAAAATACCGCGCTCAAGAGCATGAGCTGATACTGGCCCGCTGGGGACCGGACTATATCGATCCCCACACCAATGCTCAGCCGTTTGCCGACTACAAGGCCAAACAGTTATGCTGGCGGAATGTATTCTATAACGACAAAACTTCCGAACTGATCCAGAAAGCCGGTGTAGAAATGAACAACGATAAGCGGATTAAACTGTATCAGGAAGCAAACACCATCATTCAGGAAGAAGGGCCCTATGCCTTCCTGTTCCAGCCGCTGTATCAACATGCGGTGCGTAAGAACCTCGAAAATTTCTACGCTGCACCGACATTCAGTCTCTGGAAGCTCTATTCGGTCGGGAAAAAGTAACTGCATCCATCTAGCCTGCCCGGGGTCAACGCTGCCTCCGGGCAGGCTCTGTTTAGAAACAACCTGAGAATAAAATGATTCAATACCTCGCTCGTCGGCTGGTAACCCTAACCATTACCCTCATCGGAATCATGGTGATCACCTTTTTCATCTCCCTGGTGGTGCCCCTGGATCCATTGGCGGCCATTGCCGGTCCCCAGGCGCCCCAAGAGACCGTAGATCGCCTGCGCAAATTGTACGGTTTCGATCAGCCCGTTTATGTTCAGTTCGGTCGTTATCTGTTCCGACTGGCTCACGGTGATTTAGGAACATCGTTTCAGACCGGACGGCCGGTGCTTGAGGATATTCTCCACTTTTTCCCGGCCACAATAGAGCTGGCGTCATTAGCGCTTATTATCTCCATTTTGGTGGGAATACCGTTGGGCGTGCTGTCCGCCGTGTATCGAAATTCACCATTGGACCACTTCGCCAGGGTAATCAGTCTGGTCGGGGTGTCCATGCCGGTTTTCTGGCTCGGACTCGTTCTGATGTTGATTTTCTACTTCAAACTGGGGTGGCTTCCCGAGCCGGGCCGACTCGATATCATGCTCATCGAGCCGCCGCGGATCACCGGTATGTTGTTGATCGATGCGGTCATTGCCGGAGACTTGGAAGTTTTCTGGGACGGAATCAGACACATGATCCTTCCTGCTACGGTCCTCGGTCTATTCGGCCTGGCCGGAATTGCCCGTATTGTCAGATCAAGCATGCTGGATGTGTTGTCCCAGGAATACATTAAAACCGCACGCATTAAAGGCTTGAACGAATTTTTGGTCCTAACCCGTCATGCCCTGAGAAATGCACTGATCCCGGCGGTAACGATTATCGGCCTCACTTACGGTGGGTTGCTGGAGGGCTCGGTTCTAACAGAGACAATATTTTCATGGCCCGGCCTCGGCCGTTATCTGGCCCAAGCGTTTCTGACGCTGGATTTAAACGCTGTGGTGGGTGGAACCATGTTGGTGGCATTGACGTTTTCGCTGGTCAACCTGGCGGTGGATCTCATCTACGCCTTTTTAAACCCGAAAATCACCTATACCAAATCACAATGAATCAAACCGTTTCTGAAACATTGGACAAATCGGATGTTCGCCACAAAAGATTTGAGGCAAGGGTTCGTTATATCAAAGACAGTTATGTTCTTTGGCGACGAAACTACCTGATGATGATCGGTACTTTTATCATCCTATTTCTGGTTATCGTTGCCATATTGGCCCCCCTGTTGGCCACCCATGATCCTTATGACCAGATCTTACCGGACCGACTCTCACCGCCTTCCCAGACTTACTATTTAGGTACCGACAGCCTGGGAAGAGATATCTATTCCCGAATCGTATACGGTGCCCGGGTAACGCTGACCATCGCTTTTTTGGTGGCGTTTATCAGCACACCTCTGGGACTGGTGATCGGGGTTACGGCCGGGTGGTTCGGTGGGGCCATCGACGAAATTCTCATGCGCCTATCCGATGTGTTTCTGGCGTTTCCGAGACTTATTCTGGCCATCGCCTTTGCCGCCGCTCTTGGACCAGGAGTAGAAAATGCCATCATCGCCATTGCCGTGGCCAACTGGCCGAGCTATGCCCGGCTTGCCCGGGCGGAAACATTGAGCGTGAAGAACAACGATTATATCCAGGTTATTCGGACGTTGGGGGCCGGCAACCTGCGCATCATGGCAGGCCACATCACCCCCATGTGCATGTCCTCCATCATCGTGAGGATGAGCCTCGATATGGGAACGATTATTCTGACAGCAGCCGGTCTCGGGTTTCTGGGGCTGGGGGCACAGCCGCCGACACCGGAATGGGGACTCATGGTCAGCGACGGCCGGCAATTTCTCGTGGATCAGTGGTGGGTTTCCACACTCCCCGGTCTCGCCATTCTCATCGTAGTGATGGGTTTCAATCTGCTGGGTGACGGGATACGGGACATTCTCGATCCGCATCAGCGACAAAGCTAGTAGGAATTGGGTATTAGGTATTGGGAATTGGGAAGTTGGAATGCGGAATGGGGAAGGACGAGTGACGTAGGACGAGGGATGGAATCGCTTCGCTCCGTCTTTTTAGCCAGGCGGTTTGTATAAATCTGTGGTTATCTGTGCAAATCTGTGTCCCCAAAATCTTTAAGCGACATTCGTAACATTTTAAAATTCTGACTATAATTTACTTAATCAACCATTCAACCAGTAAACTATTCAACGAGGTCTGAATTTGTCATTCATCATTTGAAATTAGAGATTCCATTAGGCTTCTTGCGCAGAAAAACTTATTGTCACAGGCAGGTAATTTTCTTGAATATTGACCCTCTATTAAAGGTACAGGATCTCAGGGTTCGTTTTTATACCCTCCGGGGTGTCGTTCACGCCCTGGAACGTGTATCGTTTCACCTGAACCGCCAGGAGACATTGGGACTTGCCGGTGAGACCGGTTGCGGAAAATCGGTTACTGCCCGAGCCATCTTGCGCCTGATCGATCCTCCCGGCCGGATCGAAAAGGGGGCCGTTTACTTTGAAGGCAGAGATCTACTTAAAGCTGGAGAAGCAGAAATGCGCCGGATCCGGGGGAGCCAGATCTCTATGATCATGCAGGAGCCGAAAGTTTCCATCAATCCGGTGATTCGTGTGGGAAAGCAGATTGCCGAAACCCTGCTCATTCATGACAAATCATTAAACGGTCGAACCGCCCGGAAGCAGGCGGTGGACATGCTGGCCCAGGTGGGAATTCCCGACCCAAAGAAAATGTTTCGCCGGTATCCGCATGAACTCAGCGGCGGGATGTCCCAACGGGTAATGATCGCCATGATGCTGGTCACCCGGCCGAAACTGCTGATCGCAGATGAACCCACATCGGCCTTGGATGTGACCATCCAGGCCCAAATACTTGAACTGATTCAAACATTGGTCCGGGAAATCAAGACATCGGTGTTGATGATCACCCATGATTTAGGGGTCATGGCGGAAACCTGCGACCGGGTGGCGGTCATGTATGCGGGTAATGTGGTGGAGATGGGGTCGGTTCGCGATGTACTTAAAAATCCCCAGCATCCCTACACCCAAAGCCTGCTGCAGACCGTTCCGGACAATGCGAACCCGGACCAACCCTTGTTTTCAATCAAAGGAAACGTGCCGAGCCTTCTCGAGCCCCAGACAAACTGTGTATTCGCACCCCGCTGCGAGTATACCATGGATCACTGTATCAAGGAAAAACCGAAAAATTATGCCATTAACGGCGGCCACCATGTGGCATGCTTTCTCATAGAGAAAAGAGGGAAATAGGAAATAGCATCGATGCCGGAAACCTCAAATACGGGCAATTCTCTGCTTTTGGACATCAACAATCTGCATGTATATTTCCAGATCCTGGAAGGGGTCTTGCATCGAAACCGAAGTACGGTAAAGGCGGTAAACGGGGTTTCTCTTAAATTGAACCGGGGTGAGGTATTCGGGCTCGTGGGAGAATCCGGTTGCGGCAAAACGACGCTGGGACGGGCAGTGGTCGGGCTCGCACCCATCAAATTAGGAAGCATCGTTTTCAATGGAAAAAGCATTGTCGGCCTGACCGGACAGGAATCAAAAGAACGGGCCCGGCATATCCAGTTGATCTTTCAGGACCCCCACGCATCACTTCATCCCAGAAAAACAGTCTGCGATCTAGTTGGAATCGGCCTGAAGCTTCACGGTTTGGCGGATGGGTATAAAATCGATGAGCAGGTACTGGCCATGCTGAGACGTGTGGGGTTCAATGCAGAGCATCTCTATCGATATGCCCACGAGTTCTCCGGCGGACAGCGCCAGCGCATTGCCCTGGCCCGGGCACTTGTCCTGCATCCCCAATTGCTGATTCTAGACGAGCCTACATCTGCGCTGGATGTTTCCGTTCAGGCTCAAATTCTCAACCTGCTTAAAGAACTGCAACGTGAATTTCACCTGACCTATCTATTTATTTCCCACGATCTGGGTGTGGTCCGATACATGAGCAACCGCATCGGTGTGATGTATCTGGGAAGCATGGTGGAAACGGGATTGACCCATGCTGTTTTCCGACAGTCCCAGCACCCCTACACCCGTGTTTTACTGTCTTCCTTACCCTCACTCGATCCGGACGCACCCCACACCGGAATTTTGCTTGAGGGTGATCCGCCGACACCTATCGATCCGCCTCCCGGCTGCCCCTTCGCGCCACGATGTCCGGAAGTCAAAAGCCGATGCAAGACCGATAAACCCGAACTGATGCAGCACGGTGATGATCCTGCGCATCTGGCGGCGTGTCATTTTCCGCATCTATCCAGTTGATCTATTCTGCTTTTTTTCTTGACCATATTAAATAATGTAAAGTATTCTTAAACATTTACTACGGTGACAATTCTCGCCAAATCATTATCTGTTGAAATCACTGTCAACCAAAACGATCACCAAGTTGCAAGGGTCTAATTTTCTGGACGATAGAAGAAGATACGGCCAACATCGGCTCGTGACAGCCGGTTTGACTGAGAAATGCTGGTCGATGCTTCAGCGATAAAACATAAATCAAACGACGGGAGGATTTCCGGGGCCATGAATCATACTGCAGATCAATGGCAAAAAGACAACGATTCAGGTGAAAAGAAACCCAGGGGTATTTTCCGGCGGCTGATGTCCCACCCTTTCCTCGTTTTGGGCGTAATAGTTGTCGGCATCGCCGGCCTGTTGCTGACGGTTTTTGTGTTCGACGCGCAGCGCAGCGCACCGCAATCTCTGTTGTCGGCGCTTAAGACCGGTCCAAAAGTATTTCGCAAAAAATTACCGCAAGAGATTAAAATTGCACAAAATTTATTTCGTGGGAAAATTCCGGCCCTTGATCAGCCGGTCAACTCACAATCAAAAATTGAAAGCATACCAACCGTCGAGAAAACAACACCATCTCAGCCGGTTGTTGCAGCGCTGGAAAAAAGCCAACCGCGGGGGGAAAGCGGACCTGACCGGCCGGCAGAATCGCAAATAAGGACAGAGACAGCACCCGCGGAGGTGAAAGCAGCGCCGTCTCAGCCGGTTGTCGCAGCGCTGGAAAAAAGCCAACCGCGGGAGGAAAGCGGGCCTGACCGGCCGGCAGAACCGCAAATAACGTTAGAGACGGCACCCGCGGAGGTGAAAGCAGCGCCATCTCGGCCGGTTGTTGCAGCGCTGGAAAAAAGCCAACCGCGAGGGGAAAGCGGGCCTGACCGGCCGGCAGAACCGCAAATAACGATAGAGACGGCACCCGCGGAGGTGAAAGCAGCGCCGTCTCAGCCAATTGTTGCCGCGCCTGAAAAAAGTGAACCGCGGGGGGCAAGCGAGCTCGATCAGCCAGCAGATCCGCAAACAAGCATTGAGGCGACAGTCCTGCCGCCAGAGGGACAATCGGAATCTTCTCAGCTGCCCGTTGCACCGTCTGAACAAAGAGAATCGATTGTAAAAGCCCCCCTCCACCAGGCAGCAGTAAAGCCGCTGCCAATGCAAGCCCCGGCGGACAAAGAAGGTGTCACTCGAAAAACAGAAAAGAGGAGCATGCACAGCGAGAAGTGGCTATTAACCCAAGAATCTTCCTATTATACGATTCAGCTTATGGGTGCGCGCAAAGAAGCCCTGTTGTTTGATTTTGTCGCAAGGAATAAATTGCTGGAACAAAATGAGATTGCTTTTTATCAAACCACCTATAAAGATAAACCATGGTTCCAACTGCTTTATGGTGTTTATACTACCAAAAAAGAGGCCCAATCGGCCGCTGATTATTTGCCCCCGAAAATCCGCAAGTCATCGCCCTGGATCCGCAGGCTGTCGGCGGTACAGAAGGCGATTCGGAATAGAGCTGCACAATAGTGCTATGGAGGGCCTTCGGCCGTTGGAGGTTTGAGGTAGGAGGGCTAAGTGGACTTCCATATTCGATATTTTTTTTAAGTACAAAAATTCAATAATTTCAGAATTAGGAATGTCGATAACGGACTTGCATTGATAAATCGCAAATTCACCCAATCATTTTTATCGGAGGTACCCCATGACTTATCGCTTACACCACATTCACTTGATCTGCCGGGATCTGGAAACGATGATCGGCTTTTTTACGG
>JBAVYC010000977.1:0-2122 GCA_049698595.1 Desulfobacterales bacterium
CCACTTGACCGACTGACCATTGGCAAGGATCTTGTTTACCACAGCCAGCTTTGGTGGTGGAGGTTGTTCTGCTCGCGCATACAAACAAATTGAAAAAAATAAAAAAAATCTGGAGAGATCGTGATAAATTGGAAATTGCGAGGGCGAAACCGCTGCGGAAGAAGTTTTTCAGGCAAAGAATTCAGGCCCAAAAGACCAGGATTTCTAAGTTTGATTAAACATATAAGGACTGGTCCAAAATCGGCGGCAACCTACAAGAAAGGAACATCGGGCAATGTGTCTTGCAATCCCCTCCAAAATAATTTATCGTTGATAACGACATGGCAACCATTGAAGTGGACGGCGTTCAACGGCAGGCCAACCTTTTGCTGTTGGAAGATGCTGCGGTGGGTGATTATGTCATTGTGCATGCCGGTTTTGCCATCCATAAAATAGATGAAGCCACGGCTCTGGAGACCATACAGTTTCTAAAAGAAGCGGCGGCCCTGGTCGAAGGTGGTGAATCAAATACCTGACTCATTTTCAAATAAGTGTGTCGCCAAACGGTTAAAAGTTAACGGGATTGTTCAAGGCGTCGGTTTTAGACCTTTTGTTTTTCAGCTCGCCCAAAAATATGGACTGAAAGGAGAGGTCGCCAACACCTCCGCTGGTGTTTCCATCCACGTTGAGGGTCTTGCCGAACACGTAACTTCTTTTGAGGCGGATTTAGCTGCAAAAGCCCCGCCGCTGGCATACGTTGTCGATATTTCCAGTCAAACGGGAACCGTTAAACATCACCCTGATTTTGCGATTGTGAAAAGCCAGGGCGAATCCGAAATGTCCACCCTGATCTCACCGGATGTCTCGGTTTGTCAGGATTGCCTGGCTGAACTGCTGGATCCCGACGACCGGCGCTATCGTTATGCGTTTATAAATTGCACCAACTGCGGGCCCCGTTACACGATCATTGATGATATTCCCTATGATCGGCCCAAAACTTCCATGCGATATTTTAAAATGTGCCCGGCATGCCAGGCCGAGTATGATGATCCCACCAATCGGCGTTTTCATGCCCAGCCCAATGCCTGCGATGATTGCGGACCCCATGTGGGTCTTTTCGACAACCGCAAAAACGAGATCGGCAAAAAGGATCCTATCGCTAAAGCCGTCGAACTCCTGAACCAGGGTAACATTCTGGCCATCAAGGGCCTTGGCGGTTATCATCTGGCGGCCGATGCCACCAATACCGATGCGGTACTGCGGTTGCGCCGGCTTAAATTCCGCGAGGAAAAACCCTTTGCCGTCATGTCCGCCGACCTTGCGACCATTGGCCGCTATGCGGCCGTCAACAATGAAGAGGAACAACTCTTGGCCTCCATCCGGCGGCCGATTGTGCTCCTGAGCAAAAAGACACCTAACTTGATTTCCGATCAAGTTGCCCCGCGCAATAACTATTTTGGGGTCATGCTGCCCTACACCCCGCTGCATTATCTGCTGTTGAAACACGATTTTACTGCCCTGGTGATGACCAGCGGCAACATGAGCGAGGAGCCGATCGCGATCGATAACGATGATGCGTTTAAGAGACTGGCTGCGATTGCAGATTATTTTTTAATTCACGATCGCGATATTTATCTGCGCAGCGATGACTCGATTGTCAGGCACATTGCCGGCGCCGAGCGATGTATTCGACGTTCAAGGGGGTTTGTGCCGATCCCGGTTTTTTTAAAAAACGAGGTGCCTCCGATTTTGGCCTGCGGCGCCGAGCTTAAAAATACGATTTGTGTCACCAAACAGGATAAAGCCTTTTTGAGCCAGCATATCGGGGACCTGGAAAACATCGCGACTTATGATTTTTTTAAATTGACAGTTGACCATCTCAAACGGATTCTCGGCATCCATCCTGAAATTATGGCCTGCGACATGCATCCGGATTATTTGAGCACCCAATTCGCTCAAGCCCAGGCGACCATCCCCAATTTTCAGATTCAGCATCATCACGCCCACATCGTCAGTTGCATGGCCGAGCACAAAATGGAAGGCGCAGTGATTGGCCTTGCCTTTGACGGCACGGGTTATGGCACCGACGGCGCACTCTGGGGCGGCGAATTTCTGATTACCGAAGCGCATGATTTTGCGCGCG
>JBAVYC010000978.1:0-2390 GCA_049698595.1 Desulfobacterales bacterium
CTGGCTTGATGTTGCTATCGAGCAGATAACCGATAAAAAGATAGATGCCTATATCGACTACCTTCATGATAAACGCATGCAGCCGGCCAGCATCAACTGCTATTTGGCCATCATCCGGGTGTTTTACTCGTATCTGAAGTACGAAGAGCAGGTAAAGCTGACCAACCCGGTTAAAGCCGGTAGGCGCTTGCGGGTCCCCAAGCCGCTGCCACGGCCTTTGCGGGAAGACCAAATTGATCCATTCTTTGATGTGATCAAAAGCAAGCGTGACTGGGCCATGTTCCGGTTGATGCTGCGTTGCGGTTTGCGGGTGGAAGAAGTGTCTGATTTAACCTTGGGCGCCATTGATCTGAAGCAGCGGAGGATCATGGTTTTAAACGGTAAGGGTAGCAAAGATCGGGTAGTCTACATGAGTGACGATGCAGCTGAGGCGCTGGATGCTTATTTGAAACTACGGCGGCATAGCCGAATGAAAAAAGTTTTTTTGGTTGAAAAGGGAGACTACAAAGGAAAGCCGATTTCAGTGCGCGGCATTCAAAAACGCATTGAGTATTATGCAAAAAAAAGCGGCATCACCGTTTGCTGTCACCGCCTGCGCCATACCATGGCAAGCCAGCTACTAAATGCAGAGGCCGAGGTGGAGACTATCCAGGATCTGTTGGGGCACAATTGGATTACGACTACTCAACGCTACTGTAAATTGTCAAATGTAAAAGTTAAAAAGGATTACTTCAAAGCAATGCAGGTGATATTGAACCGATCTGAAAATGAGAAAATTCTACCGCCGCAGCTATCGGAGGCAATTGACTGATCGGTCATCAGCTGATCGAACAGGGCAGACGGGTTCTGTTTATTGGCTGCAGCCAGCTGTGCCAAAAGGAATCTTGAGATGAGCAAATTGCTAAAAAAGCTCTCATGCTGTGATGCGATCATCGTCGACGATATCGGATATGTGCAGCAAAGCCGTCAGAAGATGGAAGTGCTCTTTACATTTCTGGCCGATCGCTACGAACGCGGCAGACTGATGATTACCCGTAATTTGCCTTTTTTTAAATGGGAGCAGATCTTTAAAAATCCGATGACCGCCACTGCTGCGATTGATCGACTGTTACATCACAGTGTGATTTTGGAGCTCAACATTGAAAGTTACCGCATGCAAGTAGCCAAGAAAAATAAGAGCAAAAAACCTGATAGCCCGGAAAAGGGCTCTAAATGAATGGATTTTAAGTAATGGTAACCTATGGGCCGGACAGAGATCGTTGATTGTAGGGCATTCTGGTAAGCCAATTTTCCGGCGAATTAAAGAAAGGATAAAAAATATGCAACAAACAGTTTACAATCCGCAAAAAGGCAGGCTGGAAACAATTGATATCGATTTTACGGATGAAAACACAACTTGGTTTGATGACTGCGAAGATAGCCATGGCATCTTGTCGATAACCGATCTGCAGGCAGGTATCCTAATCAAAGAAGCAGATTACACCTATCCACTTTACCTTTACGACATATCCAGAGCGAAAATCGGCCATGATCACCGCCGAGCAAGAGCACTGCACAGACAATACATAGAAAGTGAGGACGATTGAACAGGCCCAAAAAACTAAAAATAATAAATGCGACGGAGGAGACGATGAGCACAATTAGTGAGTTAGAGACTAAAGATGACTGGGATCAAGCGGTTGGCGATCAGGCTTGCACCAAAGATCAAATCGAACAAGCTGTGATATTTGTGCGTCTGGAATAGTACAATCGGTATCTTCCCTGCGGCCCCAAAGCGCTCAGGCAAAGACTTGAAGGCTTTTACCATGTCAAACTTCTGCCGACGGAAACAACGATTGCTCGTATTCTATCGCGCAATGGATTAACCCACAGCAGAAATGGATTATACGAATAAAAAAAGGAATTGGGTTATTTTATTTGGGGGCCAGCCCCCAAACCCCCGGGGTTTATCGCAATAGAGACCAAAGTATGAAATCGATAAAAGTAAAAGGCCGCACCTTTAAGCACGGCCCTCATACTTCGGTCATCCTTCCGGCGCTCGGGTCGCTCCCCAGCGTTGCCCTATCCTCCGGGAGGATAAACCTAAAATATATAATAAAAAATCTTTTGCAAGGGCTTTTTAATATTATTGATATCTTAGGAAAAAGAAAAAACGGGAATTTTAATTGTCGTTGATCACGCATGTATGAATAAACTAAAAGAAGAGAAACCAAAAAATTACGATGTCGCCGAGTTGGTGGGGTGGGAACTCCAGTCGCCCTAACGGGCTCCTTCTGTTCCCACCCCACCAACTCGGCCCTCAAAAACAACTACATTGGTTAAAAATGACCTTGACATTTACTAAAAAATAAGGCAGTCTAACAGCGTGTAACATACTAATATTAATAGAA
>JBAVYC010000979.1:0-3531 GCA_049698595.1 Desulfobacterales bacterium
GACCAGCGTCGCCGGCCGCATTTTTGTAATCCTGCTGAGCCTGATTGGTCTCGCACTGGCTTACAAACCTCCGGCCACCATTCTCCAGATTGCCACCCAGACGTTTACCGGTCTGGCGGTCTTGTTCCCCACGGTAATTTTCGGGCTCTACTTTAAAAGGGTCTTCGCCCTGGCCGCGATTCTATCGATTGGCTGCGGCGAGGCGGCTTTAATCGGATTCTATTTAAAATGGCTCCCGAATTCTATTTTCCTGCCGGTCATCTGGATCATGCTGGTTACGTTTGCCGTCTATCTGATAACCCATAGCGTATTGTTGTGGAGCGAAAACCTGTTGCAATTACGTATGCCCGAATGGCTCTTTGACCGGTATGTCTGGCTCCTGACGGCAATCTTTCTTTTGGCCATGGATTTCTGGGCCTGGGGCAGAGTTGGGCCGATCTTGTTCGGAGTTCCGCTGTGGGTCGGATATTTTGTTGTCCTGTCCGCATTGCAGACAATGGTGATGGTGTATTTAATTCGCAAGGATCAGCCGGCAGCATGATCCACGCTAAAGGTCTCGCAAAAAACTTTGGTGCCTAATCCGGGGAAAAGGGGGTCGGGTAATAAGCGGTCAAGAAATGGCATAAGGGGTTGTCGGTGGTATTCGAATAACGACTGAATTTTAGCAAACGACAATTTTAAACGCACCATTAAAGGAGTTTTAGCAGATGAGAAAAAAGCTTATTATTCCGGTCCTGGCTATGATGTTAATCGTTGGCTTCTGTGCTTCAACCCTGGCAGGCGGATATGATCACAAAACACCTAAAAAAGACGGTATCCAATGCGTTCCGATTCTTAAAGGAACCGCTGAATATGATGTCTTCGTCGACATTTGGATCGATCACCTGGGAGGACCGTTGAGTCATTTTGAGTAATTCTTGAAGGACTGTCGCCCAATTTTAAATTAGTGAATGACTGTTTCTATGTCGCCCACAGTATTGACAATCGGGGACTATGGCCGGAAGTGTTGAGTGGGACGATGCTGAAATTGACCAAAGACTATTGGCAAGAGTGCTCGGTTCTGATATCAAAAACATACATGCCGTTTGGGTGAATTTAAGATATTGCGTGTTTATCGTAAACTTAATAAAGGGAGGTTATATCATGAAAGTTTTAGTTACTTATTTTAGCCAGAGTGGAAACACAGAAAAGATCGCTAAAGGCATTTGGGAAGAAGCATCCCAAGCAAATGAGGCAGATTTGAAAAAGCTTGAGGATGTCGCAGCTGAAGATTTTGCTGGATATGATTTCATCTTCATCGGCTCACCCCTCCACTCAGCCAATCTGGCTGCGCCGGTCAAAGCGTTCTTGACGAACATTCAGGCTGGTTCGGACCAAAAAATGGCTGGTTTCATAACCCATTCCGCCCCTGCCTATCCGGACCAGGACATGGATGCATTTACAGAACCCATAAAAGCAGCATGCAAAGAGAAAGGCATTGAATACAAAGGCTGTTTTGACTGCCAGGGAGCGCTGACCGAATCCATGCACGAAGCAGTACAGAAGAAGCATAATTTATCTGACGAGCAGTGGGCGGGTATGGTCAAACAGATGACCGGGCACCCCAACGAAGAAGACGTGGCAAACGCCAAAGCGTGTGCAAAAGAAGTTTTGGGTTGATTTAAATCCCCTATACATACATTCAGCGCTCCTGGCTCCTGCCCCCTAAACGAAAACCATCTTGTAAAGCAGTGGAACAGACCATTGAAAGCAGGCAATCTGAATGCCCTAATGTGGAATCTGTGGAGGTGACACCCCAAAACAGCCGTGTATCACAGAGGAAGGATTTGAGAAATGAGAGCAATAGGAATCAGTAGCAGCGGTAGAAAGTCTGCATATTCAAAGATTATCGTGAGGGATATCTTGGAAGAATCCAAGGTGGAATATGAGATGGTTCATCTCGCCAAACTTAACATCAAAGGCTGTCTGGGATGTTTGAAATGCGCGGGAAATAATATATGTGTTCAACCGGATGATTTTCAAGAAGTTATTAATAAAATTATTCAAGCAGATGCGCTGGTTTTTGGCGGGGCAAATTACTATGGCACCTTAAACGCCATAGGGCATGCATTCTGGGAAAGAACCTTTGCTTTAAGGCATCGTGAGACCTTTCCACTTGCCGGCAAACTTGGAATCGCCGTCGGGCTGGACCGCAATAACGATACCAGGGAAGCCACCAGGTTCATAGAAAAAATGATGCTTAGCAATAAAATGGCTGTGATCGCAAGTTTTACCGATCCGGGTCATTATCAATGTTATGATTGCGGCTACGGACATGACTGCGCGGTTGGCAATGTATACCAGCATATGGGCCTATGTACCGCTGAAGATGCAGAAAAAAACCGTCCTGTTGAATATGGAGATGATGCGCGGAAACAAGCCAAGGCCATCGGGAAAATATTGGGTTCAATACTAAACTCCAGACAATGATTCCAATGTTTCAGGACTTATTTCACCAATTTGATACCTTGATATTTTGAGCATCTGAAAATCCACGCCGTTGGTATTCAGATACGTATGCATTTTTTTCAATTGTTGAAACTGGGTGACTCTCTGATACTCTGATTGAATGCAGTTTGCCATACTCAAGAAAGGAGAACCATATGCCTGAAAATAACACCATCGCAGGAATAAAGGCATGCGTGTTTGATGCCTACGGGACGCTCTTTGATGTCCATTCAGCCGTTGCAAAGCATCGGCATCGACTGGGAGATATCGCTGATCAGGTTTCTAATCTGTGGCGTACTAAGCAATTGGAATACACCTGGCTTCGCAGCCTGATGGGGCATCATGCGGATTTTTGGCAAGTCACACAGGATGCACTGGATTTTGCCTTTGATATGCACGGCATTAACGATCCTGACCTGCGCAAGGACCTCGTGGAGGCTTACCTGAAACTGGATTGCTATCCAGAAGTGCCCGAAGCGCTTTCGATTCTGAAAAGCCGTGGTTTCAGACTGGCCATCCTGTCAAATGGAACACCGGCCATGCTTGAGGCTGCTGTGAAAAACTCAGGAATCGAAGAGTTGATCGAAAAGAACTTCTCCGTTGAAGCGGTGGGCATATTCAAGCCCGATTTTCGGGTATACCAGATTGCCGTTGATGGCTTGAAAGTTCGGTCCGAAGAAATCGTATTTCAGTCATCCAACGCGTGGGATGCCTCAGGTGCATCCGCTTTTGGATTCAAGGTCGCATGGGTGAATCGGTTTGGTCAGAGCGAAGAACGGCTTCCTGGGCAACCAGACGCTGAAATCCGAAACCTTATCGAGTTGCCAACGCTTCTGAAATAGCCGTAAATCCGGATAGGGAGGTAGCCATGCAATGTGAAAGATATGGAAATAGCGTTAAAGAACAGGATTGCCGAGAATTCCAAGGAATCTTAACCCACCCCAACTAAAAAATGGTTCTGATACGACATTGAATTGTCATTCCCATTAAAAATATTGACCTTTGATTTCCACTTGGTATTTATACGTCAGAGAACACATCAGA
>JBAVYC010000980.1:0-3460 GCA_049698595.1 Desulfobacterales bacterium
TGGACGTATCCCGAGAATATTCTTCTTTGACATACAGCTTAACAATTACACTGGTATCCACGTAAACCACTTAAAATCTATCCTCTCTTCCTTCAATAACGATCTCGCTAGCAGATTTACCTTTTAATTCGATTGCCTCATTGTAAAAATCAGGCCAATCTATTTCTTTTTTAGGACCCAAAGCAGTTATTTTCGCGACCGGTTTACCTCGCCTTGTAACCGCTATTTCTTCCCCGGTTTTTATCTCTTTTAGAATCCTACTAAAGTTTTTTTGAATTTCTCCAACACTCGCTGTCTTCATATGTGTTTTCCTTTTTTATTTTTACGTATATTTTATACGTAAACCGTGACATGTCAAGGGTTATTTGTTATGTAGAAATAGAAAAAATTTAGAATGAAAACTAGGCCGTTCAATATAATCGGGAAACTGCCGCAAAAAATGAGCCGCAACCGGAGCTTGGATTCCTCTATTTTGGCTCTAATTAAAAAAGCTCCAGAGAAATCTCTCTGAAGCTTTTCAATTCATGGTGCCGAGGGAAAGAATCGAACTGCCGACACGGGGATTTTCAGTCCCCTGCTCTACCGACTGAGCTACCTCGGCTTTTTGGGATTTGTATGTAAATACAATCCAAATTTGAGAGTCCCTTTACTATTAAACCCCTTAATTTTTGTCAACAAATTTTTTTTTGGTCCATAAACAACTGAGAATTAGATTCGAAATCCGGATACTCGCCAGCCAAAGCCGTTTTGCAGAATGTGAGCTATTCCAGAAAAATCTACTGATTTTTGATATAGCCGCAAAAAGGCGCAAAAAGCACAAAAAGTAATGAATCCTGGCCCAGCTTCCAGCCCATAGGGTTTACGGCCCGGCTTCCAGCTCGGAGAGCCTACAGAGCCTATGGCTTGGAGAGCGAGAGGACCAGGCTTTGGTTTGCCCTTGGAAAGGGCTCTTAATGATAGCCGGTGTTGAAACTCAGAATTCAGAAGCCAGGAGTCAGCAGTAAGAATAGAATGATTTCGCTTCGCGCCGACCCATTTTATATTTTACGGCTGAGCCGAAGGCGATTACCTTATTCTGAATTCTGTCTCCTGACTTCTGTATTCTTATCAGCCCATATCGCCGAACAAATATTGAACCAGCGCAACAGCGGCAAGCGTTGCAGTCTCGGCCCTCAAAATGCGGGGTCCCAGTCCGGCCACAACAAATCCGATGTGTTCGGCCGCCTCAATTTCTTTTTGGGTAAACCCGCCTTCAGGACCCAGCATCAGCAAAATCTTTGTGGTGGAATGTTTCTCCTTTGATTCGATGCTTCTGGGGAGTGCAGCGGGTTCATTTTCCCAGAAAACGATGTTCAGATCACATGTTTTGCTGAATTCCAGCACCTCTTCAAAAGAAAGCGCACTGGCGATTTCCGGCAAATCGATTCGACGGCACTGTTTGAGAGCTTCGGCGGCGATACGATGCCACCGCCGGGTGCGTCCGGCAAGGCGGCTTGCGTCGGGTCTTGCGATGGAGCGCCGCGAAAAAAAGGGGATCCACCTGGCAACGCCCAGCTCACAAAGCTTGCGCACAAGATCGTCCATCTTTTTTTCTTTTAAAAAGGCCTGGGCAACAACGATTTGCGTCCCGCATCTTATGGTAGCGCGAACCTTGTTGAGGATCTCGACGTCAACTTTTGCTGCAGACATTTTTCTGATAACGGCTTCATATTCGAAACCGGTGCCGTCAAAAAGTTTAATGCGGTCACCCGGTCTTAATCGCAACACGTTTTTGATGTGATGGGCCTCAGATTGTTGAATCGCTACCAGGGAATTCGCTGCCGCAGATGGATCAATGAAAAAATGTCGCATGATTTTTATACCTAATAAAATAGATTCATAAATACGGCAACGTAAAACTTGAGGAATGGATTCTATTAAATAAAAGAATATCAGACAGGATTTACAGGATTATTTAGATAGTAGGGCCTTCGGCCTAAGGGTATATCGGCGTAGGCGAAAAAAATCCCATTAATCCTGTAAATCCTGTCTCAAAAAAGAAATTAAATATCAAATCTATTCAGCATTCACTGCCCTTTAGAGGAAAAAAATACGGCTAATATGTTACCGTAATTATGAGCAGGAGCAATAAGTTGAGCAATTGCCGAGATGGCCGCAGATAAGCAAGTTGAGCGAAGCGAAATCCCGCTTTGCGGGGGAAGATTTTTTTTCGCTGTAGTTACATAGGCGGGGGACATCTGACGCCGTAGATGCGGCAATCCTCCTGCGACGGATCTGCGATATCGGCAAACCCGCAGGGTTTCAAAATTTTAAAATTTGAACCGCTCAATTTAGGTTATTACCAATCACGAAATCCTGCAAATGTTTTTTCCAAAAACGATCGTTTTCATATGTCTTGACACGGCTCATGCCGTATGATAATTTTTTTTCTAAAGATAATAAAACCTTGGCGTTCTTTGCGCCTTTGCGGTGAATAAATACACAATCCACGGTAACCTTGGCAGAATGGTAAGGAACATGATCGAAAAAAAAGATCCCGATCAAAAAAATGTCGAAGACGGGTTTTCCGACGATGATCCCATAATTGAACTCACCGACGAAATCCTGATTGAGCCTGAAGAGGACCGCAAGCCCGCATCGCCCAAAACTGATGATGTTATTCCGTCGAAAGTAGATAAAGACCCGGCACTCGGGGATGACGAAGGTATCATTGTCTTCGAAGAAAACACAAAATCGTCAATGCTGGACGATTTTTTCACCAACATGGATGGTGATTCGCCAGCCATAATCGAAGACGAAACCACAGACATGACAGGAGATGAGACGCGCTATAATTTTGATGACGAAATTGAACTTGAATACGATGGTGATGAAGATGAAATAGATTTCTTTACCGACGATGAGGATCTGGACGCAGACAATGACGTCATTGCGATGCCTTCCGAAGCATCCCCGACTTTCGGCAAAGATGCTAACGGCATCGACATGTTGGCAGACATCGAATTCGAGCGTGAAGAGGGTGATGGAATCATTTCACTGGCTGAATTGGACAACGATGATGTCGAAACAGATGATGATATTATCGAAATAACTGAATTCGATCAGCATTTTTCAGATGATGATGATGATGAAACCCTGGTGCATGCCGGTCTTTTGGATGCATCGGATCTGAAAGATGAGGATTTTCTTGAACTCTTTGATATCGAAGAGGAAGGGCCAATGGACGATGAGGAAATGGGAGAACTCAGCAAATCTGAAGAAAAAGCCGTCGAGGCTGAACTGAGTCGTTTTTTTAACGATGCCCAGGAAAATGAGACCGGAATGGAAGACAACGCCCCACAGCCGGTCGAGAAATTTTCTGAGCCGGATATCGATCTGGACTTAGCGATGACCGCCGCGACACTCTCAGCAGGCACCGGAAAACTCGATCGTCCCGAGCCCCCTTTTCCTCCGGACCCTG
>JBAVYC010000981.1:0-2213 GCA_049698595.1 Desulfobacterales bacterium
TTGAATGACCTCCATGACAGCACCCTTCAAGTTCTTGAAAAAACAGGTATTTTTATCGACAGTGACGCGGCCATGGATTGCTTTGAAAGGGCTGGTGCAAGGGTAGATCGCAATAGCAGCATCGTCAAAATACCGCCGCGACTGGTGGAAGACGCCATTCAATCCGCCCCTTCAAAAGTACTGTTGGCTGGCCGCGATCCCAAACACGACCTGGTACTTGGGGAAAATCGTGTTCACTTCACCAATTTCAGCGAAGGTGTCAAAATTAACGACCCATACACCGGTGAAAACAGGTCACCCAATAAAAAGGATCTTGCCGATGCTGCACGGGTCATCGATTACCTGGATGAAATCGATTTCTGTGAAAAAGCCATCGGCGCCCATGACGTGCCCCAGGAGACCGTTCCCCTGCACAATGCCGAAGCATTCCTCACCAATACCACCAAGCATTGCGCCTTTGGGCCCGGCAACGGAAAACTGCTGAACAAGATTATGGAAATGGCGGCCATCATCGTCGGTGGTGCCAAGCGTCTGGCTGAACGCCCCATCGTGTCATTCACAACCTGCCCGGTGAGTCCTTTGAAGTTGATTTCGGAATGCTGCGACATCATCATGACGTCCGCCAAAAACAATGTCGTTTGCAATATATTGTCCATGGCCATGGCTGGGGCCACGTCCCCGGCAACGCTTGCCGGCACCCTGGTGACACACAATGCTGAAATTCTGGGTGGTATCACGCTTTCCCAGTTGACACACAAGGGAGCGCCCGTGATTTACGGGAGTTCCACCACCGCAATGGATTTAAAACTGGCCGAAGCATCCGTGGGCACACCCGAGTGCGCCCTCATCAGTGGCGCCGTGGCCCGGTTGGCGCGCTACTATGCCTTACCCAGCTATGTTGCCGGTGGATAGGGCGACGGCAAAATATCAGACACCCAGATGGGCCACGAGAAGACACTCACCGGACTGATACCCGCATTGGCAGGCGCCGATATGATTTACGGTCCGGGGATGCTTGAAAGTGGCATCACCTTCGATCTTGCCCAACTGGCACTCGACTGCGAATTTGCCCGTATGATAAAACATACCGTCAACGGTATTCCCGTTAACAAAGAAACCATTGCTTTGGACGTTATCCAGGAAATCGGGCCCTTTGGCGATTTTCTGGCACATATGCACACGTTTCAGCACATGCGGGAACAATCCCGGGCGGAAATTATCGATCGAAGAATGCGAAGCGCCTGGGAGATGGACGGCGCCCTTGACAGCTATACAAAGGCGCTTCACAAGGTCCGTGACATCCTGGAAAATCATACACCGGAACCACTGTCGTCAGAGGTGCTGAGCGGAATCCGGCAGATTGTGGAAAAGACAGAATCAGAAATGGGTGTTGGTGAATAATATGGACAAAAAAATTCTAACCAGAATGGGTGATGGCGAACGGCTATGGCTTTCGGAATCTGACATCAAAACGGATATTGAAGATGGTACGGCCGATGCAGCTAAAAGAGCGAATATTCCTGCCTTAAACGAGGAGGAGAAAAAGCAGCTTTTTGACATCATTGCAGATCCAGCAAGAATCGTCAGTGTCAATCCTGGAGAAGAGGTCATCGTCACCGATGACGGGTGCAGCATGAGCTTCTATTCGGGACAGGATGGCGGTGGTGTGGGTATCCCCATGAGCCGCATGCAGGCCGTCCTGACCTATGAACGTGCCAGTGGCGGCGACACAACATCCATTGGTCATAGTGATTATTCTTTCAAACCGGTCAAACCCATTATCAATTTTGAAAAAAACGACTATTACAATATTTCCATGGTAACCACGGCACCCCTGTTCTACGGGGCGCAGCCCAACATGGGTCTTTACTTTCAACCCGACGGACCTTGCCCCAACCCTTCGGAGCTTCTTCCGGCCGGCAAAATCGCCGAAGCACTCCAGGCCCAAGAGGATGCTGCCGACCATCTTACCAGAGACCTGGTTTATGTGGGGAAGAAAATGGCCGAAGTGGGGTGTGAAGGTCTCAATTTCGACACATCAGGATCTGCCGGTGATGCTGATTTCCTGGCGGCACTCAGGGCTGTGGAAACCCTGAAGCAGGCTGTTCCGGATATGCCGATACTCATGGGGGCTTCCGGAGAATTCGTTATCGGTATGCACGGTGATATTGCCTATAAAAAGCAGCGTCTGGCAGGTCTCTACCCCCATGAGC
>JBAVYC010000982.1:0-2322 GCA_049698595.1 Desulfobacterales bacterium
GTTAATTGAATTCCTTACTTTAGATATCGTTGATTGGTTGATTGGTTAAGTGGTTGTAAATATGGATTTATTCCATATTTGCAAAATAATTGGACATTTCATGTTTAACAATCGTAACATTCTAAAATTATAACTATAATTTACCTAATCAACCATTCAACCAGTAAACTATTCACCGGGATATAAACCTATGCATTTTTAAGTAAAATGCAAGATGAAGCGCATGTTAGCGGTCGATAGTCCGTTGTTAGTTTCTTATCAGCGATTATTTAAACCAGTCAACTTAATCAACTCAATCAACTTAATCAACCGGCAAATCCAATTCATACTTCTGTTCCTTAATATTCTGTCCCCATTGGAAAACATCGCTTTCCTGACACAATTGGAAATCCGCGGCTTCGTAAACCCTGCGAGCACTTTCAAGTCCCTTGAACGTCCACAGGTAAACTTTGGGAAATCGTTTTTGTTTGCAAAATTCAATGGCCCTCCGGATCAATTCCTTTCCAATGCCGCCGCCTTGAAATTTCGGCTCGACAATAAACCAGCGCAGGCGCACGCCCTCAATAAACGCATGACGACCGTCAATGGCAAGTGCACCGGCAAATTCTTTTTTTTGGGTTGCCACCCACAGACCGTCCCGGTTCCGGTCGAATTTTCTGACAAATTCGGAAAGTTCCCGGCCCACCTGGGTTTCAAAGGTGACATCAAACCCCCAGTTTTCATAATAATAGACGGCATGGGATTCAATTATTTTCCCCACCACCCCCGGATAATAGCCGTGAAATTCGAAATCTTTCATCTTAACCCCTTTATAGTCGTGAAATCCGAAATTCGAAGCACGAAATACGAAACAAATCCAAAATTCAAATGCGCAAATGTTCCAAACATCTTAAAACGAATCCTAGTTTGGTCTCGGCAGCTTGCGCCGTTTCAGGATATCCAGCCACTGGGCGGCACCGACCAGGGTTATCAAGGCGTCGTCGATGGCACCCAGGATAGGTATGCTGTCCGGGAATAGGTCAATGGGGGAGATCAGCCAGATAAATGCGATACCGGTTATGATGATTTTTCGAATCCATACGGCGATTTCGTCAAAGAGCGATTCAATTTTAAAAATTGCGGGATAGGGTGCCAGGAAAAAGCCTCTTTCATCACCGTGAAGCTCCAGAATCCGGTGCTCCCGTACCAGCCGGTGAGAAATTGTCTGCGCAATCCCCCCGGCCGTGGGCGCATTCAATTCACATTGTTTGCCGTATTCGCGCTGAACAATGGCGAGGACACCATCTTCGGTGATAAAGCCGTCCACCACTGCGTGCTTGGCGATTCTCAGGCTGCATTTATACTCCAGGCGGTCGTCGACGGATTGCAGTCTGCTGAGTACATTCTGCTGCCCGATAATATTACCGTATTTGCTGAATTGCAGGGCGATTCCGGCCAGCATGGCGATTAAACCCAGGCCGAATAAAAGCGAAGGTCTGGGATCGTGCGATAGGGTCTGCAGCGCAGGGATCAGAAAAGCCACCGTCACCAGTGCGAAGCGACGGCCGGCTTTATTTTGAGTGAAGGCGATGGAGGTAAAGAAGATCAGCAGCAAAATTCCCGGATTGCGAAAGATATCCTGAATCCAGACCGGAAAAATACTTTCAAATCCAGCGGTGTCCTTCAGGCTGACCACATAATCCTTGAGCTGCCCCAACAGGCCGAAAGATGATTCCGGGGCCGGAGGCAAGCCCGCAATCCGCCCGATAAGCAAGGTGACAGGGACAATCAGGAGACCGTGCAGAACGAGATTGATCCCCACGGGCCGACCCAGGAGATATATTTCCCAGCAAAATCCGGCCACAAGGAAAATCGCAAGAATTCCGACAAAAATACCCTGGTTATAGGTAAAGTATTTGTCGCCATACCAGGGGTCTTGCCCCATCAGTGCAATTGCCGCTATGTAACACAAGGCGACGGCAATCCATTTCGGATCACCGATACCGGCTACGCCGGCAGGGCGATCACCTATGACGTGCCGGTGGGTTCGGTCGGCTGATGGCGGTGGCAACCTATCATTCATAATTTTTTGATCTTTTCGAGTTCCTGGGTGAGGGATTCAAGTTTTTTCTGCAAATCTTTTCGTTTGTGCTTGTGATTTTGGACGATCTGACGGCCTTCAATCCAGTGCCAGCGATCGAGTATGTCGGTGTAGATGGCCACCCTCAATGCTTTTGCCTCTTTCATATCGACAAGATCTTGACTTTCACAGATATCCAGGGCTCTGTCCCTGTAGACGACATCCGGATGTTGATCTTCTTCGTAGCCGCCGAGTTTCCAGAT
>JBAVYC010000983.1:0-1749 GCA_049698595.1 Desulfobacterales bacterium
TTAATGAACTACCCCGCAGCAGAGCTGCGAAGTATCAAAATGAATTTTTATCTTATTAACCCCGATGCAGAGCATCGAGGAATTCTTTTGATTAAAATAGACAGAATACATTACTTCGACATTCGACATTCGATATTCGATATTCGCTTTTTCAGAGTTTCTTCTATGATCAGACTGGCCACTTTGGAGCCGGCAGCGGCGCTGAACATTGAAGCTCTGAACGGATGACCCATATAGAAGTTTTGTCTGGCAGACGATCACTTACATTACGCAAAAAAATAGCATGGTCAATACTTCATAAAGAAATTTTATTTTGCCTTGAGTGATTTTTTGCCAAACCAGAATTAAACGCTTTAATTTTGATGATATCGTAAAAAAATAAATTAATTATTGACAGTATCATCAATTTTTTTTACAGCTTTATCATTAGCAGGTTTGACCGGCACCACCAGAGACCATGAAAATTGACGATATCAATCTTTTAATTATCAAGCATCTTCGCAACGGCCGAAAATCTTACAGAAAAATCGCCGAACAGCTGTCCCTTTCCGAAAACACCGTCCGCGCACGCGTTCATAAGCTGATGGAAGAAGGGGTGCTGGAGATTTCCGGGCTTGTGGATCCGGATTCAATCTCCGGGCACCGGGTTGTCATGGTGGGTGTCAAATTAAAAACCATGAACCTTGTCAAAAAAGGCGCGGAATTTAGCAAATTAAACGGCGTTGTGTCCGTCAGTGTCGTAACCGGACGTTTTGATCTGATCCTTGTGGTTCTCTTAAAATCCGGTTTCGGCCTGCTTGAGTTTTACACCGATGAGGTCTCAAAACTGAAAGACGTTCAATCCGTCGAAACATTTGTAGTTTACAAAAGCTATAACTTAAAGCTGCCCTACATTTTGGATTGAAAACAACCGTAATATTATGAAATTATGACTATAATTTACCTAATCAACCATTCAACCCGTAAACTATTCAACCAGGTCTGCAATAACAATATATTATTTTTTAAGAAGGAGGAGCGATGAAGGATATTAATGATGTAATCTTACCTGATGATATTCACTATGCTGAAAGTCATGAATGGGCCAAAGTCGAAGGAGAAAATGTCAAAGTGGGAATAAGCGACTTTGCCCAGGATCAGCTGGGCGACATCGTTTTTGTGGAAATGCCCGAAGTTGGTGAAACCTTCGACAAAGGTGCTGAATTCGGCACCGTGGAATCCGTCAAGGCCGTCTCGGAGTTGTACATGCCCCTTGGCGGCGAAATAGTTGCGGTCAACAGCGCACTGGAAGATTCCCCTGAGTTCATAAACAACACCCCCTATTCCGACGGTTGGATGATCGCGGTCAAGCCGAATGACCCGGCCGAACTGGAGGGTTTGATGACCAAAGATGCTTATCTAACATCTCTGAAAGGATAGAGGTACGATTATGCGATATTTGCCGCATACACCTGAAGATATTGATGCAATGATGAAGACGGTCGGTGTTGACGCTCTGGACGATCTCTTTAAAACCATACCCAGCGCTTGCCGTTGCAACCGTGAGCTCAACCTGCCGGAAGCGTTGACCGAATGGGAGTTAAACGCTCACATCGACACCCTTTGCCGCAGCATGGCAGTCTCCCCTGAATACAAAGTGTTTATGGGTGCCGGCAGCTATGAGCATTATATTCCGGTGTCCGTAATGCATCTGCTGGGGCGCTCGGAATTTGTGACGTCCTATACCCCGTATCAGCCGGAAATGAGCCA
>JBAVYC010000984.1:0-5946 GCA_049698595.1 Desulfobacterales bacterium
GTGATGGATTGCTGGAGTGTTGGGTGCAAAAGCGAGGAAATGTCTTGTTTTTAGTCTTTCACCATTGTTTCCTGCAGGTGACAAACAAGGTTCATTTTTATTCACTACTCCAATACTCCATCACTCCAATACTCCGGATACAATTAACCTCCGCCTTCGATAAAAAGGCGGATAACTGCAGTCTACCAACATCATCAGGAGTGAAAAAATGAAAAAAATTATAGTTGTCGGTGTAGGGGCCCAGGGCAGTACAATTGCCAAACGGATGGACGAACACCCGGATGTGTCCGAAATTATTTGCGCGGATTACGACCTCACGGCAGCCCAAGCGTTGAAAAATTCACTCGCCAAAGCCCGGGCGCTGCAGTTGGATGCGAGGGATGTCGGCAGGGTAATCGATGCCGCCCAAGGGTGTGATCTGGTCGTAAACGGCCTGCCGCTTGAATTCAACCTGATTGTCATGGAAGCGGCGCTGGCGGTCAATGCGTCCTATTTCGACATGGCCGGACCGATGGAATCCATCGGTTTTGTCGAAAGCTATCAATTGATGTTTTCCGAGTGGCACCAGAAATTTAAGGAAAAGGGGTTGACCGCCCTGATTGGCTGTGGTTCGTCGCCCGGCCTGGCCAATGTGATGGCCAGGGAAGCCGTGGATAAGCTGGATTCCTGCGACACCATCAGGATCTGCGTTTATGAAGGCGTTTGGACCGCACGCTTTACCCCTTTCTGGTGGTCGCCGGACGTGGCGCTCGGAGATATGGCCTATAAAACATTTCGTTTCGAAAATGGCCGACACGTGACCGACAAGCCCTTCAGTCGTCCGGTGATGATGAAATTGCAGGGCCTGGACGGAGAGGTGCGACTGGTCGATCACGAGCATGATGAACCGATTACCATGGGCCTGCTGGCTGAAGAAGTGCTCAAGGGGGTTAAAAATGTCGAGTTCAAATACGGTGGGTCTTCTGTCGAGCTGTCGGAACTGCTTTACAACATGCGCCTGCTCTCGACGGAACCGGTAACGGTCAAAGGTACCTCAATTGTACCCATGGATGTGGTTCTCGAGTTGTGCCCGCCGGCACCGAAATACCCTGAGGAAATCAAGGCCATCATCGATGCGGGTGTGGTCAGGGACGAAGGGGCTTTTCTGGTCCGGGTCGAGGGCCAAAAGGACGGTGCACCCGTGACAATTGACAGTTACGTCAACGCGCCGGGACTCGTCGAATCTTTTGAGAAAGCCGGTTTGAGCCACGAGGCTTTTCTAACCGGCCAGTGTGCGGCGGTTTTTGTAAAAATGATGGTCGCTGATGTTTTTAATGAAAGCGGTTTATTTGTACCGGAACAACTGCCCGCCGATACCCGCCGCTACTACTTCGATGAGCTGGCGAAGCTGGGCGTAACAATAGACGAAACTATTTTATGAGCTTTCTATTCCGAGAAATAAGTTCCCGACTGATTTAATGGCTTCTACCATTTTTTCCGTTAAAGGAGCGAACTGGTCATCAATTAAAAATGTGCCATCTTCACCGACAAACAATCCGATATTACCGCCTTTTCCCACAAGCATGTATATCTGTTCGGCAACCTGGACCGGTGTAATTGTCTCGTCGGCAGATTGGCCGAGTGTTGGAAGTAAAGTGAACCCAACGATTAAAACACATAAAACCGATGTCATTTTACCAATTATTTTAAATCTTATTTCATTTGCCATTAATCCGGGGTACAGGATACCAATCTTTAATTCCCTTGACAAAAAGGATGCCTTAACTTACACAATTAGTTCCCCTGTTTTTTTATAGTGTTATCTGAAGTATAGTCCAATTTAGTTTTGGGTTCCGAACATTTGTTTTCAAACATTTAATGAAAGGAGATGTTATGAAAAAATTATTTTTATCCCTGTTAACTGCTGTCATTGTACTCGGTATTGTCGGTATCAGTCCGGCGACGGCTGGACTTAAAAACGTAGAGTGTCTTGCTCCGGCAGGTGCCGGTGGTGGCTGGGACTTTACCTGTCGCGTTCCAGCAGCGCAGTTGATGCCGAAGGTTGGCGGTGTTGAGGGCGCTATCAAAGTGGTTAACATGTCTGGTTCAGGCGGTGGAAAAGCGTTTGCCCATGTGGTTACCAAACGAAATAATGATGAAAATCTGATTGTTGCAGCAAGTGCTGCAACAGCCACACGATTGGCACAAAAAGTATATGGTGATTACAGTGCCAATGATGTAAGATGGGTTGGCGCCCTTGGCATTGATTATGGCGCAATTGTCGTGGGCAAAAATTCACCCTACAAAACGCTGAATGATCTATTGGCAAGTTTAAAAAATAATCCCGAAAAAACACCCATCGTGGGCGGTAGCTCAGCAGGTGGTTGGGACCATGTTAAAATGTTGCTTGTCGCAAAAGCAGCGGGAATTAAGGATCTGAAAAAAATTAACTACATTGCTTTTGACAATGGCGCCAAAGCATTGTTGGAGGTTATAAGTGGCCGTGCAGCGGCTTTTACAGGAGATACATCGGAAGTCCTGGGGCAGCTTGAAGCAGGGGAAGTTCGTGTTTTGTCTGTGCTTTCAAATAATCGCATTCCTGTTTTGGGGGACACTCAAACTGCAAAAGAACTGGGATATGATGTAATCGGGGGCAACTGGCGCGGATTCTATGTACCTGCCGGTATTTCTGATGAGACTTATAACAGTTGGGTTGAAACCGTAAAAGCTGTGGCGAATTCAAAAGAGTGGGCAGAATTACGAGATAAAAACGGACTTGCCGAATTCACATCTTTTGGCAAGGATTTTGATTCCTTTGTTACTCAGCAAATTGAAAATGTGGCAGAAATCTCCAGAGAACTAAAGATTATTAAATAGTCAATTTATGAAATTTCTTTCTGACAAAAAATACGCAATAGCCATGTTGTTTTTCAGCATGGCATATTGCTATTTCACTTTTTCATTAGAAGCGGATTTCGATCCTACAAAAGAAAAATATTTTCCTTTTATTCTCTCTGTAGCAATGATCATTTTATCTGTTCTTCTGTTTTTTTTGCCGTCTCAGCACACAACCTCCTGGCCCAAAGGTCGGCAATGGCTGAAAATTGGTTTACTGATAGGGGCTATTTTATTTTATAGCCTCTTTCTAAGCAATGTTGGATTTTTGATTTCAGCCAGTCTCTTAATGGCTGTCTGCATGTGGGAGTTTGGGGCAGAACGTAGATGGATCGTCCCAGTTTCTGTTACAGTGGCTATCAGCTTTTATATTATTTTTGACCGGATATTGGGCCTCAATTTACCAGCCGGTATACTGAATTTTTAAAATGAAGCTCCCCGCAGCAGAGTTGCGAGGAATTCTTTTGAATTAAATGGGTTGGTATGGTTGATTTGTTATTTAATGGTTTTTCTGTTGCTTTAAGCGGTACCAATCTTCTATTGGTTGTTGTCGGTTGTTTTTTAGGAACAGTCATTGGTATGCTGCCCGGTATCGGCCCTATCAATGCAATTGCTATTCTTTTCCCCATTGTACTCCAGTTTGATATGCCGGCCTCATCAGCCCTGATTTTCTTTGCCGGTATCTTTTACGGCTCCCAGTATGGCAACTCGATATCCAGTATATTGCTGAATGTACCGGGGACGTCTTCTGCTGCAGTAACCTGTATTGACGGACACCCCCTGGCAAATCAAGGTCGGGCCGGGGCAGCTTTGGCTATGAGTGCCGTAGCTTCATTTGTCGGCGGGACAATATCTATTTTTTTCCTTATCCTTTTTGCACCATTTCTGGCGAAACTGGCCATTGACTTTGGTCCGGCCGAGTATTTTGTATTGATGATCTGTGCCTTTACTGCCCTGACCAGCTTTTCGCAAGGCAGTTTTATTAAGGCGATGTTTTCTGCCGTTTTGGGATTGGCCATTGCTACGGTCGGCATTGATGAGTTGAGTTTCGGGGGGACCAAGCGCTTTACATTTGGCATACGTGAACTGGACGATGGCATTGATTTTATTGTTGTCGTTATTGGTGTTTTTGCGGTGGGAGAGCTTTTATTGTTTCTATCTGAAAAAACCAATTATGCCGCCGAAAAAATTATTCCTCTTGATAAGGTTCTACTGACCTTTAAAGAACTCAGGGAATCCATTGCAGGTATTCTGCGCAGTTGTGTCACTGGTTTTTTTGTTGGTGTTTTACCCGGTGCAGGGGCAACAATTGCCAGTTTTCTGGCCTATAACACAGAAAAAAAAATGGCCGGTGATAAAGGAAAATTTGGCAAAGGTGACCTGCGTGGCGTTGCCGCGCCCGAATCAGCCAATAACTCTTCTGCGGTGGGTTCTTTTATCCCCTTGCTGGTACTGGGGGTGCCCGGAAGTGAAACCACCGCTGTCATGCTTGGGGCTCTTATCACACTAGGGGTAAGACCGGGGCCGACCATGCTGGTAGACAGCCCCGACATCTTCTGGGGAGTTGCAGCTTCCATGTTTATCGGCAATTTGGTGTTAATTGTACTCAATCTTCCTCTGGTTCGCCTGCTTGCAAAGATACTACAAATACCCAAATGGATACTCATGCCCTTAATCGCCATACTGAGTATTGTCGGCGTATACGTCATTAATGGAAGTGAATTTGACCTTTTACTTATGCTTATTTTTGGTGTTGTTGGCTTTGTTATGCGAAAAACAGGCTTTCCCATAGCCCCGCTTGTTTTGGGGCTAGTGCTTGGTGGCCTCATAGAGGTGAACTTTAGAAGGGCATTGACCTATAGTTACGGAGATTTTTCTACCTTTTACGAATCGCCTATTTCCATAACCCTTTGGTTGATTACATTTTCCAGTTTATTAGCACCGGTTCTTTTTCGCTTTATTCGTCGCTATATTGACAAAAGACGATTGGATTGAGCATAAGACATTTTCATTTGCCGCTGAGTGCATCCATAGCCATTCCCATTGGGCAGCGATATTTCCGACCGTTCCATTCGATCCTTTCCGATCCTCACAAAAAAATATCTTAGTAGCCCCGCCTGCTGGCAATTCAAACAAATTGGTTCGTGTCGAACAAAAAGGTGCCTTCTTGCGCTTTCAGTTTCAATAGTTATTTTTAATATTGTAATTGGGCTCGCCACCAAACATTAAATTATTCTACATAGGAGAACAACAATGACATACCCAAGAACCTTTTCACATATAGGATTATCCGTCACAGATTTGGAGCAGGCCGTGGATTTCTACACCAAAGTCCTTGGATGGTACGTGATCATGCCGCCCACGGAGATCGTTGCTGACGAATCTGCCATAGGCGTGATGTGCAACGACGTCTTTGGCGAAGGCTGGGGCAGTTTTCGTATCGCCCACATGTCCACGGGTGACAAGATCGGTGTCGAGATTTTCGAATTTCGAAACGCCGAGCAGCGAGAAAACAACTTTGAATATTGGAAAACCGGTGTCTTTCACTTTTGTGTACAAGACCCGGACGTCGAAGGCTTGGCGGCCAAGATCGTGGAGAACGGCGGCAAGCAGCGAATGCCTGTGCGCGAATACTATCCGGGCGAAAAGCCCTACCGCATGGTGTACTGTGAAGACCCCTTCGGAAACCTCATCGAAATCTATTCTCACAGCTACGAACTGACTTACTCCGCAGGAGCATATCAAGAATAGCTTTGAGCCACATAGAGACAAGGCTCGTACTTTCGTGCGAGCCTTTCTCTGTCTGTTTGGTGATGATACCCTCGGGGTTGTTCTATATCTTGTGGACAGCCAGAGTATCGTTCAATAAAGATATCTGAACCGAACACTATTGCCAATAGTCCTTGGTCAATATCGATGTTATCCTACACAAGACTTCTTGTCATAGTCTGCAGAGTCCAATTGTATGATGCATGCAAGTCTTCAATATTTTTCGAGTTCCCAAATCGGGGGTTTCGTGCGTAAGGTTATAATGACCCAAAACTGCAGATTGCATAACCAATTATTTGCTTG
>JBAVYC010000985.1:0-3544 GCA_049698595.1 Desulfobacterales bacterium
AAATAGACCACCAGCCGGCCGAGGCCGGCTGGATTTTATTAATATAACTGAATGGTTAGCGTTCACAGGTTCAGCCCGCCCTGGTGCGACTTATAAGATTATATTGCGGCCTGTATCAGGTTCCCAATATGAATCTAAATAATTGAGCAACGTTAAAGTCAGGTCTGGGCCAGGGAGTTCACCGTTCTGGGTTTACTGAACCCTTGAACCCTGAACCCAGAACCTCTGACCCCGAAATTAGGCGGCATATTGCTTGCTCAAGTGCTCCACTTTATTATTTAAAGCTTTCACACTGCTCGTCAGTTTTTCGAGATCCTTTTTGCTGGGCAGATTTAATTGGGATGGAACCGCTTTCATGCCGCTGTTGACTTTCTTTTCAACTGTCTTCACCATGGGAAATTTTTTGAAAGCTTTTTTTCCGCTATCCAGGAAATCGTCAATTACTTTGCGGGCATCTTTCTCTGCACCCTCAAAAAATTCCTTACCGTTATCAACAAAGCCGTCCAAGGTCTTGCGGGCATCTTTTCTCACATCCCCGACATACTCCTTGGCATCATCGACATAACTGTCCAAGACTTTGCGGGGGTCCTTGCTTAAATCCTTGACAAGCTTTTTGCCGTCATTAACGGTCTTCTGGGCATCCTTTCTTACGCCTTTAACAAAATCCCGGCCGTCATCAACCAGGCCGTCAAATACCTTGCTGGGATCCTTGCGTACATCCTCAATAAATTCCTTACCGGCTTTAAAAGGTTTTTCTAAATATTTTTCATTGTAGTCCTTAACCATGTCAGTCAGGTTGTCCCCGGCCTCCCGGGCAGTTCTGACGACATAAAACTGAGATTTGGTCTTTTTCACTGCTTTTTTTGTAGATTTTTTTGCTTTTGCCATTTAAATTACCTCCTGAGTGTTTGTTGTTGAAATTTTTATTGCTGATTAATGCGTAAAATTGAATGACGCAGTGCGTTATATTCATAATATGATGCAGTGCGTTATATTTGTCAAGCACTTTTTATTTAAAAATCGTTTTTTATCGGAAATTTTTGAACCATCCGGTTAAAATGGAGATGACTTTGCGGTTCGCCATCCCTTTATTGCCTTTGTTACAAGAAAGTGATATCAAAAAAATCAACTATGATAAGGAGGGACTCAATGGCTGAGACCATGACCAATGCCGACAATTTCTGGCTCTGCATGGATGACCCCACTAATCTGATGATCATCACAGCGTTCATGGAATTTGAAGAGCCCGTGAATTTCAAACACCTCTATGCAACCATCGAAAGCCGTTTGGCGTCCTTTAAACGGTTTCGGAAGCGAGTCGTGAGACCGGTTTCAGGTGTGGGGGTTCCAAATTGGGAAATAGACAAAAATTATGATCTTAGATCCCACCTTCAGCGCGTGGCCCTGCCGGCGCCGGGGGACAAGGCTGATCTGCAGGAAATGATCAGCAATTTAATGACCACGCCGCTGGACCCGAACAAGCCCTTGTGGCAAGTCCACCTTATTGAAAACTATGGGAAAGGATGTGTGGTCTTTTTCCGGATTCACCACTGCATTGCCGACGGCATTGCGCTGGTTCATGTCATGCTTTCCACCGCGGACACTGAACCTGACGCCCCATGGCCGCAATATCATCCCGAAAAGCAACGTGAATCTAGTTCCCTCAAATCTTTTTTTCCAGTTGGCAATATAATCAGCACGATAAACAAAACCATAAGCACAACTAAAAATTATGGCGCAAAACTGCTGCAAGAAGGCGAAAAAACTATTTCCGATCCATCCCGCCTGATAAAGCTCGCCAATAACACCACTGGTTTGACCTCGGACATAGTTTCCATTCTGACCAAGCTTACGATCATGCCTTCGGACCCCAATACACCGTTTAAAGGCAAGCTGGGTGTGCGAAAACGCGTTGCCTGGACCGAACCGATGTCGCTCGACAAAATTAAAACGGTTGGACGCGCGATCAGCACGGCGACCCTAAACGATGTGCTGATCGCCACGGTTACCGGTGCCATGCGTCGATATCTGAAAACCAGAAATTCTCCTGTAAATGAGCTTGACCTGCGGGTGACGGTTCCGGTCAACATTCGCAAACCAGGAACTGAATTCGAGTTAGGCAACCGGTTCAGCCTGGTTTTTCTTGCGTTGCCGGTATATATTGACGATCCGGTCTTGCGGCTCAAAGAAGTAAAGCGGCGAATGGACCATCTTAAGAAATCACCCGATGCCTTTATAAATTTCGGACTTCTTAGCGCCATGGGTCTCTTGCCGGCCAATATAACTAAAAAATCGGCTCATTTGTTTGGCAATAAGGCTTCAGGTGTTCTCACCAATGTACCGGGTCCGAAACAGCCCCTTTATTTTGCCGGTAAAAAGATTAACAATATTATGTTTTGGGTGCCTAGATCCGGCATGGTCGGATTGGGCATCAGCATTTTCAGCTATGCCGGAAAGGTCACCGTCGGTATTGCTTCCGATGAGCGGCGCATGCCGGATCCGGAAGTCCTTTTAGAAGGTTTCGAAGAAGAATTTAACCATCTTTTGGGGCTGGTGCAGTCCGGGAAAATATATGATGAACCGCTTGTTTTGCATGATCGGTATCAAGAAACGCAAAACGCGGTAACTTCAGCGAAAGAAAAAAAATCGAGCAAGGCTCATGATACAGACCCCCACCAGTGTAAAGCGACTACGAAAAAAGGCCGCCTATGCAAAAGGCGCGCCTTGCCGGGCTCCGGATATTGCGGCTCCCACAAGCGGTTGGAAGAAGACACTAAAGTTCAGGATGTCGCGCGGATTATGAAAGCGCTGAACGAATGACAATTGAATTCGATCTGATCTTAAAATCGACGGAACACCTCCAATAGTCAATGGGCAATAGACATTAATCAATTGATTTCCGTGATATTCCGTGTCTTTCCGAGGTGAACTTTTACTTAATTTTAATTAGGTATGGAAAGGATAGGCTATGCTACCTGAATATTTCGAATTTACACTCCCCACCAGGCTCGTTTACGGTATTGGCATTTTAGGCAACATCGGCAATTCCGTCAAGCATTTCGGCAAACGCCGGGCCATCCTGGTAACCGATAAAATACTGGTCAAGGCAGGCCCAGTGGATATCGTCAAAAAGGGCTTTGAAAACACTAACATCGATATTGTCTGCAAATATGACAACGTCCCACCCAACTCGACCATCAAAACCGTCAAAAGCTGCGCTCTGCTGGCCAAAAAGCATAACTGCGATATGATCATCGCCATTGGAGGCGGCAGTGTCATCGACACGGCCAAGGTCGCCAACATTCTCATTGTCAAAGGCGGCAAGCTAGAGGACCACATGGGCGCCTACCTGCTGGAAAGAAATGAGGAGCTGCTGCCGGCAATTTTCATCCCCACCACGGCGGGAACCGGTTCGGTAGTGACCAAGGTGGCGGTGATTGCCGATCCGGATAATGATGTCAAGCTGCCCTTTGCCGAAGAGCAATTCCTGCCCCGGATGGCGATCCTCGATCCCGAAGTCACCGTCTCGATGCCGGGCCAACTG
>JBAVYC010000986.1:0-5637 GCA_049698595.1 Desulfobacterales bacterium
TTTATACACGGGTGGGTTATTCAAATACACTCGTCACACTAACTATTTCGGAGATATCGTACTTTTCGCTGGGCTGGCAACAGTCGCCCATCAGGTTCAACTTATAATTATACCCTTTGCAATGGCATTATTCTTTATTATTATTATAATCCCCTTGAAGGAAAATTATCTCAGGGAAAAATATGGTAATGAATACACATGCTATGCCGCCAGTACAAAAAGGCTTATTCCCTTTATTTTTTAAAGTATGAAGAGGTGATTAAAGAGTTGTGTCCATCATTGTTTAGATTACCAAAGCGGATTAAAGCCCGAGGAATGACATCAAAATTCCACATTTTATCAGTCAGTTCTCCATACAAGATATTGTGTATGTTCCATGCCAAGATAAACTGAAGATTCCTGGCATTAATCTTCTGAAGAGAGATCATGATAAATAATTAGCGTAGTTTAAAGTTACCCATTCTTTTCTTCTGCCCCAAGATATGGTATCCGTAATTTTCAATGAATGGTGATTATCACCATTGCGATGCTTAATCAGAAAAGGAAAACAAGCAATATAGGAGAAAAAGCTTTATGACAGGTATGATTATCATTTCCATAATATTTATAGCATGTGCAATTCTGCTTTGGAATATTGCCGATAAAAGAGGGGCGAATACTTTGTTTTGGGCTGTTATGGGGGGTGTCTTTGGACCATTAGCAATTCCATTTGTATTTCTAACAAAAAACCGTTCTTCGAAATCTGCCCAAGTGATAAAGCCATCAAATGATTAGACGACGCATATAAGGACACTGGTCTCTGCGAGTGCTTCGAAGACGGTCAGGAGTTTGTAATCGAACCTGAAGAAGGGGTGCCTGAGGGATTCTGTGTTTGGGTTTGTGCAGACACGCGCAATGATATAATGACCGTTGCGTATAGAGGCGATATGCCTGGGATGAAGCAGCGCGGTACTTTCATCACCACCGCCTGCACGGATTGGCTCAGACCTATGATTTTCAAGGTGGAGAGGATGGACAGTGTCTGACAT
The DNA here is from genome assembly GCA_049698595.1 of Desulfobacterales bacterium. Taxonomy (GTDB): domain Bacteria; phylum Desulfobacterota; class Desulfobacteria; order Desulfobacterales; family JAFDCJ01; genus JAFDCJ01. The sequence continues at coordinate 1,029 of JBAVYC010000986.1, forward strand.
AGACTACTTTGTGCAGATGGCGTACGTATCCAATCCTCTGAGAGAGCCCGTCCTTCGTTCCGCGATCCAGGCACTGCAGTTCACTTCTGGGAGCCGGGGGCTGGATGCAGGATGTGGCATCGGCCTTCAGACCCTGTTGCTGGCAGAAGCGATGGGGCCTGCGGGACACATCACCGGCCTTGATCTGTCCCCCGAGTTTCTGGATCACGCAGAAGAAATGGTGGAAAAAGCTGGCATGTCGGAACGGATTTCCTTCCGACAAGGAGATGTGAACAAACTCCCCTTTGATGATGATACTTTCGATTGGGCATGGAGTGTGGATTGCGTGGGATACGCTCCTATTGAATCCTTGCCGTTGGTGAAGGAACTTGCACGGGTGGTGAAACCTGGCGGCAGCGTGGCCATCCTTGCCTGGTCCTCTGAGAAACTCCTTCCGGGATATCCTCTGTTGGAGGCCCGCCTGAATGCAACATCTTCAGGGATTAGCCCTTTCGTCAAGGGAAAGAAACCAGAGTCGCACTTCTTGCGTGCACTTGGTTGGTTCCGTGACGCAGGCTTGGAGGAACCCACGGTCCGATCCTTTGCAGGTGATGCTTATGCCCCGCTGACTGATAATCTTCGCAGCGCCTTGATAGCAATCTTTCAGATGCGCTGGCCAGAGGTGGAGTCAGAAATGATACAGGAGGACTGGGCAGAGTATCAGCGTCTTTGCCTTCCAGAGTCACCCGACTTCATTCTGAATCAGCCAGATTACTACGCCTTCTTTACCTATTCGATGTTTCACGGCAAGGTCACCAAATGATATGTGCAGTCTGCTCTATCGTTCAAGTGGTAGGCTACACATCACATGGATAAAAGCCTTGCGATATTCCACCAAATCACCATAGCAAACAAAGTATCGTATCTGCAAACTTCGACCATTAGTCCACGGTGACGGTGATAGTTTCTAAATAGCAGAATTGGTGACAATTTGGCAAGAGTAATAGGTGTTAGGGTTGATCCAGTCTTCGTTGTTACCAAACAGAACCTTGTCACCATGGGAGGCCGTTAGGATCGTACAGGATTCAGGAGCTTGATTTGACATAACAATGGAATCGTACTACAAATCCTCCAGCCATAATTGATCATATGCTCAATATATCACTAAAGGCCTTAACTCACTTAAGGTAAAGAATCAATCACTTTCAAATTTTCAATAAATTTATCCGTTACCATTCCCCATGGGTATCAAATTATACAAACTTACTGGGATTATAGGAGATTCATAAAACTGAGCAGGACCCATAAAATATTCGGTGTCGGCTTAAAGGGTGCAGGAATCAGTCTGATGCTTCTTTTTATCGCCTTTATAGTTGATAGGATACTGGATAGCGCGAACATTATGGGCCATCCAGTATTCATAAAATTGGTTGGCGTGGTTTTTATCATAGTTGGGATAACGCTTCATTTGTGGACAGCCTGGACCCTAAGAAACTGGTGGATCAAAGACAAGCTTTGCATTGGAGGTCCTTTTCAATATTTTCGCCATCCGATGTATGCTGCCTGGATTACATTCATCTCTTTTGGGGTAGCCCTTGTTTTAAACTCTTGGGTATATATCATATGGGCCGTGTCGCTTCACCCTATTTGGAACAGGCTGGTTGCTAAAGAAGAACAAATGATGTTCGAACTGTTTGCAAACGATTATGTTGAATACACTGAACGCGTGAGGCGTTTCATTCCAAAAATCAGAATAACAAAATAATATGAACCGAAGAAGATTTATTAAAATCTCTGCAATGACTGCCGGATCTGCGATAATTTGCGGGGGTGGATTTTACGCCCTGTCCAAAGATTCAGATCCTCTTGACCCATTTTATAAAGCAACGCACAAAGTCTACCAAAAGCATTTTAGTGACGATCTTTCGGCAACTCTTATCATCGAAACGAAACAGGCCTATGAAGACATTTTACCCGAAATCCCCTACATCGGTGGCAATGACAATATTTTTTCCGAATGGCTCAATTACGGTGCTTATTATCTTGGAATGTATCAAGCCTTGTCCCAACATGGTCATCAATTAGATGAAATTGGAAAAATGATTTTTGAAACATATGAAACCATGGCAGATTACCCCAAGTGGCTTCTTAGTGTTGTCGGACATTTCAAATATGGAAAGAAATACGAGGTAACATTAAAACAAACTGCAGAATTATCCCAGCAACGAAGATACGCCGGAGATTTTGTTTCGTATTTTGTCGAGGGGGACAATGAAGAGTTTGATTACGGATTGGATATAACGGAATGCGGCATCTGTAAACTATATGCAGCTTTCGGCGCTGACAATTTGTCCCGGTATATGTGCCTTAGCGATTATGTTGTAAGCAAAGCCTTTAATCGAGGATTGGTGCGCTACAAAACGGTAGCGGAAGGTGCTGACAAGTGCGACTTTCGGTTTAAGAAAGGGAGAAAATCCTTTGTGTACCCATTGAGAGAAGGATGGCCACCTCAGTTTCTCGATTTGACTACAGCCATGTAATGATCAATATTCAATCAATGTTCGCACTTAGGGCAAATTCTATGCTTACCTCTATAAAGGAGCATTATTCCCGGCCTAAATATTCGAAGATAAACACCTTGGCAAAACTTACTTTATTTGGATTGACGTATGTCTATGCAGTCAAATTGATCGACACCTTATCTCCCGGCATATTCAGCCTAGCGGCCTTAGCAATGGCCGTCGTTGGACTCAGCATAGTTGCTGGATTGATTCAAATATCGTTTTTTATCGCCCTTTATAGTAGATTCGTTCCAAAGGATAGACAGACTCTAAGGGTGGCTGCATGGTTTGCAATATTCGGATCAGCCATTGGTATGCTCCCCAAATTGTTGGCAATGGCCCTTCTACTACAAAAGCCGTTCCTATTCATTTTAATACGATATGGTAATCAAATCAGAGTCTTGTGCCCTTGGTTGTCGGCCACACTGCTATGTGTATTTTGTATGATATTTTTATTAAAATATAGATTTAACGGAAAAAGGTCCTTGAAATACGCTTTTGTTTTTGGGGCATTCGGTTGGTTAATAATGGCATCAGCCCAGTTTCTGGTTTTGATGAATTATTTCACCGATGGTCGATGGAATGGGTTGGCAAATTTGTTTACTGCCGGTCCGCATCTTTTTGTGACCGCCTCTTCACTCACACTGTTGAGTTTATGTTTTTTTTATTACAAATTTGCCGTGATTAGCGAGGTGAGAAGATAATCATGGCCGCATAATGAATGATTAGGGTGTCAGCGACAATCTTTAATCAAGACAACAATATTGGCTCACTAAAATGGAAAATAGAGGAAAATTTAAATGACATATGAGGAGATTATCCAATTTCACGGACATGAATGTCCTGGGATCGCCATGGGATATAGAATGGCCACCGCTGCAATAAACAAACTTGATTCGATTCGCGCTGAAGACGAAGAAATTGTCGCTATCGTTGAGAATGACGCATGCGGTGTTGATGCTTTACAGTGTGTTACCGGCTGCACATTCGGTAAGGGAAATTTAATATTTCGCGATTACGGTAAACACGTCTTTACCATTTACTGCCGATCGTCAAGATCAGGCGTCCGAGTACATTTCCACGGGGATGGAATTCCAGAGGAGTTACGCGAGGACAGAAGCGCCCTTACCAAATGGATTATGTCAGCTTCCAGAGATAGCATTCTTTCTATAGAGCCAACATCCATTCCGGAACCTGAACCGGCAAAGATTCGTAAGTCAATCCCATGTTCGTTCTGCGGTGAAAACGTTATGGAATCACGCATTAATCAATTGGATGGAAAGCCAACCTGCATTCCATGCTTTGAAAAACAACAATCTGGCAATAACTCAGGCGAGTAAGTCAACAGAATACTAATAATATTCCACATTTTATTTCTATATGGGCAAATGACAGTTGGCATTTTTCTTGCTCTCGCTCATAAATAGAGTGGATATTTTTTCCGGGAGGTCTGGTTGCTTGATTATCAACTTTGCTTGCGGTGATATTCTTTCTTGATTTTTCCCAGCCTCTTTTAGTTGTTCCCGTGCGATTTTGTCATCCATTTGGGAGAACCTTTCCGCCAGTGTAGAGCAACCGTTAAGGATGATGTTGAGATATTCCTCGTTCTCAAGATTTCTAACCAAGGGGGTGTCTGCAAGAATGGTCTTCAAGGTTTTATTCAAAGATGTGGCACGAAATATCAGGGCCGCAACGAGACTTTTTGGGAACATCAAGGCGAAGCGTCGATCACGTGGGGCTACGGCACACCGCAAATGCGTTGCAAAAAAGCACCGTGAAGTGTTGATTTTTCGGATCGGATATGAGGAATATGTCGCAATATGAAGAGGTTAAATTTCATACTTTTTATGGTTGATCTAACACCTATGGTCGATCAATTACTCTTAAGAATTATTTAAAATACGTCGCAATACGCTCCTATTGCGACAAAATACTTCATGAATACGGCAATGCTGACACCCAGTGTCGGGTTAGTCAGTCCGCTCATGAAGGTTGCGAGACCTTCGGGAAAGTTGTGAATGCCAATAGCCAGCGCTGAAAACATCCCCATGCGCATGAGCTTCTTTTTC
>JBAVYC010000987.1:0-4071 GCA_049698595.1 Desulfobacterales bacterium
CACAAGCTGCATCAGCTGCAAAATGAGCGGGGTTTGGAAATGGCTGTGAATAATGAATATTAAATTTGCAGTCAGCCGGCAGAGAGTGGCGAAAATCGCTTGCCAAAATTAAAATCAAATGATATAGGGGCTTTTCCATATGTTATCAGAATGTTGTTGGATCTATCAACCTGGTATGCACGGGTAGTCGGTTGATATGCATCTGTTTAAAAGCGCTTCACGATCATGATGGAACCCAGGCAATTTATCAAGAATGAACTTTTAACCACAAACCAATTTAAAGGAGGATTCTACCATGCCTTACGATGCAGTAAACATGGCCGATTGGCAGATTTCTGAAGCAGCGGAAAAAAACATGCCCACTCCCGATGAGTGGCGCGACAGACTGGGATTGGAAAAAGATGAAATCCTGCCCATGGGGCGACTGGCCAAACTTGATTTTCTGAAAATTATCGACCGGTTGCAGGACAGACCGGATGGAAAGTACATCGAAGTCACTGCCATCACCCCCACCCCGCTCGGGGAAGGCAAGAGCACAACTTCCTGTGGACTGATGGAGGGTCTCGGCAAACGCGGTAAAAACGTGGGTGGTGCGCTGCGACAGCCTTCCGGCGGCCCCACCATGAATGTCAAGGGAACCGCTGCCGGCGGCGGCAACTACCTGCTGATTCCCATGACCGAGTTCTCGCTGGGTCTGACCGGCGACATCAACGACATCATGAACGCCCACAACCTGGCCATGGTGGCCTTGACCGCGCGCATGCAGCATGAGCGCAACTACAATGATGAGCAGCTGGCTCGTTTGACCGGTATGCCGCGTTTGAACATCGACCCCACCCGCGTAGAAATGGGCTGGATCATTGACTACTGTGCCCAGGCCCTGCGCAATATCATCATTGGTATCGGCGGCCGCGCCGATGGCTTCACCATGCAATCCAAGTTCGGGATCGCCGTGGGTTCCGAGTGTATGGCCATCCTGTCGGTTATCCGCGACCTGGCCGATCTGAAAGAGCGGCTCAACAACATCACGGTGGCTTTTGACAAGAGCGGCAAACCCGTCACGACGGGTGACCTCGAAGTCGGCAACGCCATGACGGCTTTCATGCGCAACACCATCAACCCCACCATGATGTGCACCGCCGAATACAACCCCTGCATGGTGCATGCCGGCCCGTTTGCCAACATCGCCGTCGGCCAATCCTCGATTATTGCCGACCGTGTTGGTTTGAAACTGTTCGACTATCATGTCACCGAATCCGGCTTTGGTGCCGATATCGGCTTTGAGAAATTCTGGAACGTCAAATCGCGCTTCTCCGGATTGAAACCGCATGTATCGGTTCTGACCACCACCATCCGCGCCCTGAAAAGCCACGGCGGCGGACCCAAGGTCACACCGGGCATCGCCATGCCGGACGAGTACACCCAGGAAAATGTGGGAATGGTTGAGGCGGGATGTGTGAACATGGTGCATCACATCAACACCATTCGCAAGGCTGGCATCAACCCGGTGGTCTGCATCAACCGCTTCTACACCGACACGGATGAAGAATGCAATGCTGTCCGTAAGGCTGCTGAAGCGGCCGGTGCCCGCTGCGCCGAGTCCAAACACTGGGAACTGGGCGGCGAAGGTGCCCTGGAATTCGCGGATGCCGTCGTTGAAGCCTGTGAAGAGGAAAACGAATTCAAATTCCTGTATCCGCTCGAGATGAAACTGCGCGACCGCGTCGACATCATCGCTAAAGAAGTCTACGGAGCGGACGGTGCGTCCTGGACCGCCGAAGCAGAAGCCAAGGCCAAGATGCTCGAAAACGATCCCAAGTACGCCGATTTTGCAACCATGATGGTTAAAACCCATCTCAGCCTGAGCGCCGACCCGACCGTCAAGGGTGCGCCCAAGGGTTGGACACTGCCCGTCAGGGACGTGCTGATTTATTCCGGCGCCAAGTTCCTGTGCCCCTGCGCCGGCACCATCAGCCTGATGCCGGGCACAGGCTCCAACCCGGCGTTCCGCCGTGTTGACGTGGATGTCAAAACCGGACAAGTTAGTGGATTGTTCTAATCAAATTAATCAAAGCCTTAAAAGAGGTTCAGGAAACCGTCTTGAACCTCTTTTTCTTTTTGGGATAAAATACGAAGCACGAAGCACGAAATCCGAAACAAATTCAAAATTTTAATGTTTTAATGATCAAAACATCTTAGTTCAACCCAACTTTTGTATTAATTCCTTCCATTGTTTTGGTCATTTTAATTTTGGTTATTGGATATTGTTTCGAATTTCGGATTTGCCACCTTAGATGTCCAAGTATTGACGGCAAGCTAAAGTAACTCGGCCTATGCGCGTTTTACTCATAAACCCTTATTACCCCCTCTCCGAAACGCCCTCCCCTCCGTTAGGACTGGCCTATCTTGCATCAGCGCTGTCGGAGGCGGGAATGGAAGTCAGAATTCTTGACCTGGTTGTTTACCCCTACAACCAGCAAATGCTGCAGACCCTGATCGGAGACTTCAATCCCCAGGTCGCCGGTATCACCGCCGTCACCATGACATTTGACCATGCCATCGGGGTCATTGAGGACATCAAACGCATCGATCCGGATATTCTGACCATTATGGGCGGCCCCCATGTGTCATTTTGTGCCCGGGAGACGCTTACCGCCTATCCTCAGCTGGATGTCATTGGATTGGGTGAGGGGGAGCGCACCATCGTAGAATTGGTCCGGACAGCGAATAACAGCCATGCCTGGGCCGGAGTCAAGGGTATCGTCTACCGTAAAGGTAGACAAATCTGCTTTACCGAAAAAAGACAACCCATCGCAAATCTGGATGATCTGCCGGACCCGGATCGCAGCCTGCTTCCACTGGGTCGCTACCGGGCACTCGGGATGCCGATCAGTCTGACCACCAGCCGCGGGTGCCCCCATAAATGCATATTCTGTGTGGGCCGGAAAATGGTGGGGGCCAGAGTTCGCTACCGCAGCGCCGGTAAAATTGTCGATGAAATGGAATACCTCAATTCTTTGAATTTTCACCAAATCAATATTGCCGACGATCTTTTCACCGCCAATAAAAATCACTGCACGGCTGTGTGTGACGAAATCATTAAAAGAGGACTACAGCTGAAGTGGACATCTTTTGCGAGAGTGGACACGGTTTCCGATGCTGTTCTGGTAAAAATGAAAGCAGCCGGTTGCAGCGCGGTGAGCTTTGGCATCGAATCGGCCGATCCGCAGATTTTAAAAACCATTAAAAAAGGAATTACCCTCAAACAGGTTGAGGATGCCGTCGCCATGTGCAGAAGGGCGGGTATTATGCCTTTTGCATCTTTCATTCTCGGGCTTCCGGGTGAAACCCCGCAAACCATAAAAGAAACCATGGAATTTGGCAATCGCTTAAAAAAGCAGGGCCTGTCTTTTGGCTTTCACCTGCTGGCGCCCTTCCCCGGCACCGAAGTTCGCGAAAACAGTGAGCGCTACGGGATCAAAATCTTAACTGACGACTGGTCTCAATACCATGCCAACAGAGCCATTGTTGAGACACCCTCCGTAGACCATCGCACACTTGATGAAATTATCGTCAAGTGGGAACAGGAGTATGATGATTATTTAGCCGACATAAAAGTGCGCATGGCAGAAAACAAGGCCTCCAGGGAGGAGATTTGGGAAATCGAAAACCTGGAGAGAATCGTCCTCTTATATGACCTCATGATGAAAAATGTTATCGAACAAAAAGGGTTCTGGTCTCACGAGGGACGGCCGGTGAGCTTGCAAGATAACCTCAAAATCCTCACAGAAAGAATCAGCCCTTCGGTTGATACAGGGCCGGAAATGCTTTTTGACGCCTTACATCATGCCTTGCAACAGGGAAATTTGAAGTGCACCGATTTAAACGGCAATATCCGGTGGCAATGGGTGGATTTCTTGAATTAGGGATTGAGCTTTTTTATCAGTTTTTTAGGCCCTTAGCTAGTTTTTTCTGACAACATGTTGTCAGATGATGAAGTTTTCAGGTTTCAGGCGACTGGGCATGGAGGTACTAAATACTTAAATGAAATGTCCTTAACCTAACATCAAC
>JBAVYC010000988.1:0-1683 GCA_049698595.1 Desulfobacterales bacterium
ATGCTATAGGTTTAATAAATTCTTTCACTTTCATGACAATATCTGCGAACTCAGAAGGAACATGTTCTTGTTCAAGTTTCTTCCTGAAAACATTCTATTGGATTTGTTTTGCTGCGATGAAATCCTGTGAAAAGGCAACAATCGCATCTGGGAGTCCGGTTCCGCGCTTTTCCAGTGTCAACCTGATGGCTTTCAACAGCGTTTCCCCGTCGAATTCAAACTGGCGAGAAAGCAACCAGATGTCATAGAAATCCTTCATCCGGCTATTCAATTCACGAAGTTTCAGCATTGCTTCAAATTTTTCAGCGATCAAGCTCTCACGGCTGTAACACAACAATATTGGTGCGGGAAATTCCAACATAGTAGGTAGCTGTATTTTTTCAGGGCTGGGATAGACGATATCGCCGAATCCTATATCAATTTGCATATTCAACTTTATTGTATCAAGTCTTGCCGGGAATAAGATTCTTATTCCTTATTTTTCAATCCTGTTTTGGTCAAATCGTTGCCTCCAAATAAGGCGTAATAATATTTTTAACTCGACATATTTTCGCGTATGTAAGCAATTTTTCGAGATTAAATTTTTGCCTGGATCTGTAAAGTTTAAGTGCTTCAAGGACAACCTCCATTCCAATTTTGTTGCGGAACTTAAAGCAATCGGCCAATGTTTTTTCAGGGGTGTAAATTTTTACAGGAACACCATCAATCGAATGATTTTCGATACCGGAGTTGTATGCATCATTCGAGAACCGATGAGCGTGAATTGGAGGATAGTCGAGCGAAGGAACTCTTGAGTCTCTTGGTACCGCCACGGAAACTGCATGCGGAATCTGGGTTGTGATATTATGATAAGACAGCGCAGAAATTAGACAGATGACAGCATTGGGAAAACGAAGACTCACCGTTACGAAATCCGGGTTGGACATGGGAGGCAGTTCCACGAGCCGATAAACGCCCCTGCTCACCTGTTCGATGATACCTTTGTCTCTAAGCGAATAAAGCATATAGCGCGTAATGCCGTGTGCCATAGCCTCACTCATCCGGAGTTGCCCACCGCTCTTACGAAATATTTGTATGGATCGTTTTTTCATATAAAGTGCAGACAAAAAGTTTCCATTTATTTATAAGTGGAAACAATATGTCTGTTTTTCGTGTAAAAATCAAGAAAAATTTGCCGATATCCTACCCTTTGCTAATGCCCTTCATCTCATCAAATTTCTTGATCTTGTCCTCATCAGACTCCAACAAAGTCAAAGGTCTGAGCCTCCTTTCTGTAAAATATTTCAGGATCTCAGGTTCATCTGTATTGATCAGGTAATCGGTGATCTCAGGGGGAAGCCGCTTGCAGAGGGCTATCATTTGACATACCCTTGCCTTTGTAATTCCCGCATCTACTGACAGGTCATCATAAGTGGCGACCGGATTTTTATTTAGATATTCAACAAATTCGAAGCCGGTCCGAACAGGGTTTGTCAATTTCCGTTTTTGTCGTAATGATCGTTTCCAATCCTTCTGGGGGAAAGGGGGACGTCCGTTATATATTTACATATATAAATAGATGTGATATTGATCCTATATGCCACGTAAAGCCCGCATAGATGCACCTGGCGCACTGCATCATATCATCATAAGAGATATTGAACGCAACGCCATCTTTAAGGATGATTCTGATCGAGATAATTT
>JBAVYC010000989.1:0-9829 GCA_049698595.1 Desulfobacterales bacterium
TTGGCCAGGATGGCGTTGACATCCCTTTTTAAGTCCTGATCCCGGCTTAAAACATCCTCTGCCTTTTTTAATGACCCGTAGCAGCATTTGCACATCGCCATGATATCCAGCCCGGCTACTTCAGCCACCGCCAGGTTCTTGGCCGCCGAAAGTACAAAGGCGCGCTGGTCTAAATTTCTAACCGGATATCCGCAGCAGTTGAATTCAGCAAACTCGACAAGCTCGATGTCCAGCTTCTCAAACACAGCCGCAGTGGCGTCGGCATACTGGCTTACTCGCGCAGGTATGTTACAGCCGCTAAATAAGGCAAATTTCATTTTTAACCTGTTTCTCTTGCAGCAACATTTTTCAAGTCAAATAGCAGGTCGCACACCTCGACTTCCTGGGGGCAGCTTTCCTGGCATTTATAGCACGTCAGGCAATCCCAGATCATTTTAGCGCCGGCGGCCATCTGCGTTAGGCCCAGCCCCAGACAGCCCATGATTTGATGGGGCAATAGGCCCAGCACCTGCTCCGGCCGGTCATAGTTCCCGACCACCGGACACACCGTGGTGCAGCTCTGGCAGCTGAAACAATGGGAAAATGTGCGGTCTTTCAGAATCGGCCGGCAATCCTCAAGTGATTGCGAATTTAGAGGAATGGCGACATCAGGCTGCATGAGTTCTGCAAATTGGCCGGCAACCTTTGCAACCGCATTTTCAACGGGCCGGGTGTAGTCATCGGCAGGCAACTCGGGCTGAATCAGCAGGCCACGGGCAAATGAAAACGGGGTCAATAGGGCGGCCAGCGGTGGACCTTTTACCAGCAGTTCTTCCCGCACGGCATACCATAATTCCTTGAGCTGGATACCGGACGGACAGCGAACCGTGCAGCGGTCACAATTTGTGCACAAATAGACACCCTGCTGGATAGCTTCCATCTGGATGCTATTCGGAGGTCTGCCGGCAACCATTTTCTTAAGAAAGGTCATTTTTTCCGACGGCAGAATATATTCATTGCCGAGCGCTTCGTATATCATGCCGGCTGAACAATTCAGACTGCAGCTGCCGCAATGGGTGCAGGCATCCAATTCCACCATCTGGCGGGTTAAAATGTTTGCCGGCAAAGATCTTTTTGGATCCATCACCTGACCGGCGATTAAGCTCAGCGGAACGGCAAACATGTGAAACATCTTGCTAAACGGAAGGTAGGCTAGCCCGGCAAAACAAGCGATAATATGAATGTACCAGAGGATCGTAACGCCGTCGGCCCGGTCCAGTGGAACTGCCACCGGCTTAAGGATCTTGGCCATGCTAAATCCGGTAAAAGCCCATTTCGCAGAAGCGTGGCAATCCAGGCAGTTGCCTTCGTGTACCTCGCGACCGACAGACAAGAGATCATCATCAAACGGCCCCCGCATATTGGGTGACACGACGCCGTAATTGTCTACCCAGACGGCTTCAAGTGCTTGAATTTCTTCTTCATCATCCAGACCGGCATAGTCTTCCACCATGCGTATGAACTCACTGTGGGAGGTTATCTTGAGCCCTTCCAATCCAATCCCGGAAAACATGATAACCGCCAGAATGATGATGGCATAGTGATCTTTAAGACCGGTTCTAAGGCGTGGTGTTTTAAAAAAATAGCGGCGCAAAACCACCATCGCCACGCCGACGATCACCATGGCGCCGAAAAGATCCCTCAAAAAGAAAAAAGGATTCACCGTCGGATAGTAATCGCTGAACAGCGCTTCGGTGACCACTGAATCCAGCGCATGCAGGATCAGCAGCAGCATGAACCCGTAAAAAATAAGCATGTGCGCCAACCAGCGGGTCACATCTTCTTTGAACACCCTACCCTGCAGCAGCACATCAACAAGGATTACCTTTATAACCATAATAAGTTTTGTGCTGAAAACCACACCTAAAATGCCGCCGGCGGCTGATCGCACTCTTTGAAAGGTTGTCACGGTTTGTCCAGGGGCCGCGATCTTTTTAACAAACCAATTTGAGACTTTATAGATTAAGCCGAGGGAAAAAATTATGAGCGCGGTCAGAAACAGAGAATTGAACATTATTCAATAATCTCCGGTTTGTTCGCTTTTTGAGAAACCAGGTTCTATACTTTTTCCGAGACTGCGCTCGGAAAAAGTGGCCCCTGGGTTTAATAGCCGGTTTCCGGTTCGCAGAGGGGGTAGCGCCTAAACCGCGGATAGCGTGGTGAGAATCAATCCGGCGGCGGATACCCGGGCTAGTATAACCCAAGATGCAGTGGCAAAATGGAGTGTTAGGCCTGTTTGGTTAAGATTTCAGAAAGACGCGTAAATTCCGAAACGCTTAGCCGTTTATCACGCAGGATTCTGAATCGTGTTCAAATCATGGCAACAGGGGCATATTAAAATATTCAGCTGCTGCCGAACCCGGCAGACGAATACGCTGCGGAAATTATAAGTACCCGCGTCCCTGAAGGGCCGTGGATTTTCTATTGCGAAAGAGAGGCTTTTTGAGCCCATTCTTTGTCCATTTTTTCTTTCCACTTTGGACGCTTTTTGCGTTTCTTGGCGTTGTCGATGGTTTCCGGAATCAGACGCAGCAATTTTTGTTTGTCGACCGGTTTGTCGAGAAATGCGTCCGGTTTGAAATAGTCATAGTCCGGCCACTGCTTGTAGTCGATGCCCAATTCATCGGCCATGCCGGATATGCCGATAATGGGGATATCCTTCAGGTCATCATCCATCCGCAACTGTTTACAGAGTTCAAAACCGGAGAAAAGGGTCTCCATCATCACGTCCAGTAAGATAATATCGGGAATCTCTTTGCGGATCTGTTCCAATCCTTTTTGGCCGTCATCGGAAGTCTCCACCTCGAAGCCGTTTCTTTTAAGAAACGTCTCCATGGTAAAGAGATAATCGGTGTTATCATCGACCAAGACAATCTTAAGGCTTTTTCCCATAATGCTATCCTCCCTATGGTTTCCTAACGGTTGATGACGATCCGATGGCAAGCATCAAATCCGATTGTTCCATATCTATTGACTATGGTATGGATTATTTGCACCTTTTCGTCAAGCTAAAATTTCAGGCGTTCACGGGTTCAACGGTTATCTAAAATTTTAAAATAATTTTAAACGTTGTTCCAGATCCCGGGGCCGAATTCACTTCGATGCGACCACCGTGTTTGTTTACGACTTTCTCAACCACCGCCAGGCCAAGTCCGGTCCCTCCGCTGCCTTTGGTCGAGAAAAATTCTTCCAGCATGTTTCGGCGGGTGGCCTCGTCCATCCCCGTGCCGTTATCGGCTATCTGGAACATAAAATGATTTCTATCGTAATAGTCTGTTTTCACACTGACAAGATGCCGTTTTTTTTCTTTATCGTTATGGCAGGCTTCCAAGGCGTTCCAGATTAAATTATGCATCATTCTGCGGATGCCGGCCGCGTCCAGACGCACATCCGGCAAGGCGGCATTGATCTGTTCGTCAAACTGAATGTTCATGGCAGCGGCTTTTTCCCGGAATAATTGCACCGAATCCTGCACCAGCTCGCCCGGTGAGACCATTTCATATTTCAGCGGACGATTTTTAGATGAATATAATATGTTTTGGACAACATCCGTAATATCGAAAATATTTTTATTGACGATGCTCCAGCCCTTTCTGGCGAGCCGGATATCACCCTCATTAAATGCTTCATCCACGACATAGGCACCACCCTGCAACCCTTCGAGAATGTTTTTGATGCCATGGGATAACAGTGCAATCGACTGTCCTAAGGTCGTCAGCTCCTTTTGACTTTTTTTTATCTGAGTGATGTTGGTACCCATTTCGATGATGGCTTCAACTTCACCATTCGCGTCCAGGATGGGGGATGATTGAATCAGCAGCTGGCAAATTTTGCCGTCGGGTAATTGAACCGTCTTCTCACCGACATGAATGTGCTTATCCTCTAGCGTTTTCTCAACAGGGCAAGCCCGACAGATATTGGGTGACGCTTTATAAACGGCATGGCACAGTTTGCCGGTTCCGTCACCAAAATCATTTTTAAAACTTTGATTTACAAAAAGAAGACGATGCTCGCGATCTTGAATGGAAATATAGCATGGAAGCAGATCGACAACATGATCCGGGTAAGGTCCGGCAACATTGGCCCGGCCGCCGGGTTCGCTTTTTGGAGGTTGTTTTTGATCTGCCATAATCCGATTCAGAAGAATTGAAATGTATTAAAACCAAACCCCAAAAATTAACTGCTCCACTATAACGAAAAGGTGTTTACAAATCAATATAAGTCTTGAATTTCAATAAAGTCTATTATACGAAAATACGGATTGCTTTAAATCACCCGGGACAGAGGCTTCGCCCCAAGGGGAATATCGGAATCGTTCCACGATCTCATCATTTCATGGGGTTGCTCAATGCGGATGCCTACAAAAAACCACTATGTTTCAAAAGGTTATGGAATTTTAGCGCATTAATTTATAGCAAAGGATGGTAATAATATGAACGTCAAGGAATTGGTGGATCATTTCAATTTACACCTGGCAGCAGGCCAAAACAATCTTGATCGTCAAATTCAAAGCGGGTATTGTGGAGACCTTTTAAGTGATGTAATGGCCAATGCGCCCGACGGTTGCATCTGGCTGACGGTTCAAACCCACCAAAACATTGTACCCGTGGCAGTGTTGCACGATATGGCTGCGGTAATTCTTACCGGTGGCCAGGAGCCCGATCAGGAAACCATCGAAAAGGCCAACGCAGAGGGAATACCGATTCTAATGTGGCCGAAATCTGCCTTTGATCTTGCCGGACAAGTCTGCAGCGCCGGCGTCGTCAAGGCCGGTTCTTGAAGAGATAAAGGCGGCTAACCTGCCAGGGGAAAAGAGCGGAGAGCAAAGAGCATGGGGTAGAGTGCTTAAATTAAAATTCAGCAAGGTAGATACCCTATGCCCTTTGCGCCATGCGCTTTGCCGGTGTCAATCATTGCTTTTTTATCTGCCGGGAATATTCCAAAGGCTTATCCGGTTCCAGCGGCGCTCCCGATTCCAATTTTCTTATTTTTTCTTTGACCACATCTATTTCAGTCATTATCGCTTCCTTGGCGGCACGATGTTCCGAAATTTTCTTTTGTTCAATAATGTGCCGCGTTTCCAGAGACTTTAACTGAGCCTGAAATTGTTTGATGGACTCTTCGCGCAGCTGGCGATTGATACGTTCCATTAGATGCGCGTGTTTTCCCTCGGGGTCCGCTAAAAAATACCAGGTCTTGGTTTTGTAACTGTACCACGCTTCGCCCGAGACATGTTTGCCCTTTAATCGGACACCGGCATTCCAGATCTTGAACTCTCCTTCTTGTCTGGGGACGCCGTGGACGCGGGCCTGTCTGCGTCGTCCATCCTCACATTGGACCATTTGCTTTTCCATTACAATTTCTCCCGCTGACTGATGTAATAGTTCACCGCTGAGAACGCTGAGAAAGCTGCAACACAATTAAGAAAGATATTTTTTTAAACGGGGTATCCACTTCGTTGCCTTTACGCATATAAATGGGTTGCAAATCGTCGGCTTAACCCAACCTATGATTTATCGTTTAGGCCCAAGAAGTAAATACCCCCTTTCCTTAAATGTTCAATCGTCAATAGTCAATCACCAAGGGGTTGCTCAGGCAATCGGCTCCGCTTGTTCAACAACCCTGCCGCCGCCGTTTTTCAGCGATCCCATGGCCTTGGTCAACTCCATGAACACACCCAGTCCCTGTCTGGCCTCTTTGCTGGACAAGGCCCCCAGCATGCCGAAGGGGCCGACGGGTTTGGCACCGGCCAAATCAACTTTGGCCGGCAAACCGGCAATTTTCTCCAGAAAGTCAATGGCAACCGGATCGCTGAGTTTTTTGGCCAATCCGAGAAGCGTCACCGCACCATCGCCGATCTGATCGATGTCTTCGGCGGTGTAGGCCGAAGCAATCTTGGCACGCACGTCCAGGGTGGCGGTGATGATACGCAGCACGCCTTTTTGCTCCAGATCATCCAGGTAGTTAATGACCTGGGGCACGGCGGATTTGAGCAGGGGTTCAATAGTGGTCACGAAATCCACTATGTTTTCCAATTGTTCCAGAGCAAATGTGATATGTTTGATACTGCGCAAACTGCGTTTGAAAAGCTTTAGCAGATCCTCCAGCTGGAAACTTGACTCGACGTCCTCCAATTCACGGATCAAGAGGCGGAAGGCCTGGCCGCTCAAGGGTATCAAATCTTCCCGAAGATCTTTTATGCCGCCGGCGGTTTCTGAAATCGGAGCCAGCTGGGCTTCTATGCGATCGAGTCGCTCCAGAATTAATTCTTCGTTTGTCATGGCTGCCTCCTTATGCTGTTACCAGGCTGTGTCTCATTTTGCCGGCCATTGTCAATTGGTCCTCCAGGGGCAATTCAACGCCTTTGAGCATCATATTCCAATAAACCCACTTAAACATCATCTTACCCCAGTAATTCAGGTAACTGTCGCCGAGCAGGCTGAAAGGTCCCAGTCCCGGGAAGGGGAATTTTCCGGGCAGCGGTTCGTATTCGTAATTGAAGTCGATCAAAAACGCCTTTTCGTAACCCGAACAGATAAAGCAGGTGGCGTGCCCGTCAAATGTCGGCTTGGGTTCCTGGCCGTCGATTTCGCGAATGATATTTTCGGCAATGGTTTGCGATTGGTAATGAGCCACCGCTCCGGCTTTGGATGCCGGAACGTTGGTGGCATCACCGACGACATAGATATTGTCCGCGTTATTAGCTCTCAGGGTGAAATGATCCGTTTCGACGAATCGCAGCGGGTCTTCCAGGCCTGAACCTTCGAGGAACTTGGCGCCGAAATTCGGCGGTATGGCCACCAGCAGATCATAGTCAACTTTTTCGCCTTTGTGGGATTCGATGGTTTTTTCCTCGCTGTTGACCTGGGAAATATCGAAGTTGGGGGTTACCTTGATATTTTTCTGAACGGCGATGTCACCCAGGATACTGGAAGCGATAGGCTTTGAAAATGCACCGGCCATGGGAGTGACCAACTCGATCTCCACATTGTCGCGGACACCATTCATATCAAAAAACCAATCGGCCATAAAAATAAACTCGATGGGTGCTACCGGGCACTTGTAGGGCAACTCGGCGATGTTGAATACCAGACGTCCGGAGGAAAAGTACTTCATTTTTTCACGCAACGCAATGGCCCCCTCAAGGGTGTAGAAGTCGTGAATATTATTGCCGTAGTCGTCCATCATACCTTCGACTTCTTCCGGAACGATCGTGCAACCGCTGGCAATCACCAGCCAGTCATAGTCATATTTGCCTTTTTTGCCTTCCACCTTGCGGGTTTCCTTATCAATGCCGACCACCTCATCGAACACAAATTTAACCCCCGCTGGGATAAATTCGCGCTTGGGCTTCTGGCATTCTTGCGGCCCGTAGACATCAAAGGGTATGAACAACCACCCGGGCTGGTAGTGGTGCACTTCATCATTGTCGATGATGGTGATATCCCATTGACCGGGGCTCAACTTTTTACGCAAATGGTTGGCCACCATCGTTCCGCCGGCACCTGAACCTAGAATGAGAATTTTTTTCATGATATCCTCCTGATAGTTTAATGGTTACTAAAGGGGTTAACCCGGACAAGCCGGAATTGAATATTGACGATTGAATGTTCAATCGACAATATTCAATCAATGGCATTTGTGATTTGCGGAAACCTTCATTTCTTCAGAACATGTTGTCAAAAAAAGTGGACCTAGGGCCTAAATGTTAATCCGTGTCGCGGTCAATCGCTTTGCGCATCGGAATGGTTGGCGCTCATCAGATCGGCGATGGTCGTATTGTCAAGATTTTCATAAAGAACCCTTGTGGCATCCCCCCATGCCAGTCGCACCTGACAATCGTCGGACATGGAGCATTTTTCAGGACTGCTGATACATTCAACCAGTTCACTTTGGCCTTCAAACAACCGCACAATCTGGCCCAGGGTGACGTCCTCCGGCTTCACCGCCAGCAGGTGGCCACCTTTGGGACCGCGTACACTGTTGACCAGATTGGCCTGTTTTAACGGTCGAATGAGTTGTTCGAGATATTTTACCGAGATATCCTGGCGCTTGGAGATTTCACCAATTTGAACCGGCCCCTGATCACTGTTACGGGCTAGATCCACCAGGATTCTTGCGCCGTAACGGCTTCGAGTTGATAGCTTCATTGGACCCCACTTTCTCAGGACTCGCCAAAACTGACATTAGTTTCAGATTAAAACATTCTATATCTATTTAGTATGAAATATACTCGGGTTGACGCCATGTCAAGCAAAAAAATATTTTTTTTTGCAATTCAAGAAAAATTCTTGCAGACCTCAAAATAGGGCCCACCCCATCTACAGGATGGTTTTGTTGACACGGCTATTTTTAGGGTTATGTTTAATTTACGGTTTAGAAAAAAACTTTCAGCTTCTATTAACACGGATCTGGGTATGCTAATCGAAAAATCCGTTTGTGGTCTGTTTTATTTAAGATGAACGAAAGGGGGGCAAGTATGCAAGCTAAAGACTATTGCCGATCGATTGAGGTCGAACTTTACGGCTGGAAAGCGAAAATGTATGATATGGTTCGCAAAGTAGATAAATTGAGGGGGACCGAAAAAGAAAAAATTACGTCCCAGGTCGAAGAATTGCACCAGCATATTTCAGAGATGGAGCGCATCATCGAACAGCTTCAAACCGAATGCCCGGTTGAGTTCGGACCGCAGAAAAAGCAGATCGAAGAATCAGCAGACGGCATGAAGAAAAAATACGAAGATGCAATGGCTGCCGTTTTTCAATTCTAAGGAGATCACATCCATATGGTCGACAGAGCTATAAAATTAGATTCATGTAAAATCAACGAACACCACCTGTCGCAGCTCAGAAGTCAACTTCCCAGGATCGCTGAAGAAATCATTGGCAGCTGCAACGACCGGGAATGCTATACCCATGTCGATTATGAACCGATTCCATCCAGAGAGTGTGTCATCGAAATTATCGACAGGCTAAGAGAAATACTTTTTCCAGGATATTTCACCAGGGGCAAGCTCGATCCGGTGAATTTGCGATACAGCTTGGGCCAATCTGCCGTCACTGTTTTCGACATGCTCTCGGAACAGATTGGGCTCAGCATTCGCCATGATTGCTTTCGTTACGACCAGCCCTGCAGTGATTGTGAAGAGCAGGGCAGCAGACTCGCTCTCAGGCTGTTGGAAGAAATTCCGTCCATCCGCAAGACACTAGCCACCGACGTGGCAGCTTCCTATGACGGAGATCCGGCGGCTAAAAGCTATGACGAGATTATTTTCAGCTATCCGGGAATCTTCGCCATGGCCGTTTACCGGGTTGCCAATAAACTTTTTGAATATGGCGTACCGCTGCTTCCCCGAATTATGACCGAGTATGCCCACAGCGTCACCGGCATCGATATCCATCCCGGAGCTGAAATCGGTGAAAGTTTTGTCATCGATCACGGCACCGGTGTGGTGATCGGAGAAACCACCAAGATTGGAAAAAGCGTCCGCATCTATCAGAGCGTAACTCTGGGTGCGCTGTCAATACCGAAAGATTCGGGGAATAAATTTCGAGGAAAAAAACGTCACCCCACCATCGAGGATGACGTTATCATATACGCAGGGGCAACGATTCTTGGTGGCGACACGGTCATCGGTGCCCGTTCGGTAATCGGCGGCAACGTCTGGCTGACCCAATCAGTTCCGCCGGAAACCACAGTCATTCTGGAATCCCCGCGATTAATTTACAAATCAAAAAACAAAAAATCCGCCTTGGAGATGTTTGATGCGGTCATTTAGTAGGTAGAAAAG